>JBKHHL010000127.1:0-7811 GCA_046539175.1 Desulfosudaceae bacterium | reverse complement strand
GGCTTTCGCCGACCGGACCGGCCTGGCTTTCGCCGTCTGCATGATCGACCTGGACGATTTCAAAACCGTCAACGACACCTACGGGCACCTGGCCGGAGACACCGTGCTCAAGGAATTCGCCCGGACCCTCAAGGAAAACACCCGCAATGAAGATTACGTCACCCGTTACGGCGGGGAAGAATTTTTCATCATTTTTGTCAATTTTGAATGCCGGGACGGCAACCCCGACTGTATCCAACGCCTGCTGAATATGGTCCGCGACCTGAAGTTCCCGGAAATTTCCGAGACCCTCAGAATAACGGCCTCGTTCGGCGTGGCCGGCTACCGCCCCTCAGAATCCGTTGATTCGCTGGTGGACCGCGCCGACAAGGCGCTTTACCAGGCCAAGGCCCGGGGCAAAAACAGGATAGCCTACGACTGTGAAGCCGGTTTGTGAACCCGGTTGAGGATCAGCCCGGCCGGCGGCGGTTTCTCCCGGAAAAAAGACGATTGTAGTTCCAAAACCCTGACCCGGATTTACCC
This sequence comes from Desulfosudaceae bacterium, assembly GCA_046539175.1. Taxonomy (GTDB): domain Bacteria; phylum Desulfobacterota; class Desulfobacteria; order Desulfobacterales; family Desulfosudaceae; genus CAYTQK01. The sequence goes on along the minus strand of JBKHHL010000127.1, from coordinate 7,289 downwards.
GTGAACGAATTTTTAAACCATATCAAAAAACTGCTCCAAGAGCGGGAAGCTGCGGTGCTGTCTCCGGAGGCCGAGCGGGACTCACGGGCTCTTCGCAAAAAAGAGGAGCCCCTGCTGGCGAGCGATTACCGGCAGCCCTTCGGAGTGGATGTGGACCGGATCCTGCATTCCCTGGCCTACACCCGCTACATTGACAAAACCCAGGTGTTCTACCTGGTTGAAAACGATCATATCACCCACCGGGTGCTTCACGTGCAGCTGGTTTCCCGGGTGGCCCGGACCATCGGCCGCATGCTGCGGTTAAACGAGGATCTGATCGAAGCCATCGCCCTGGGCCACGATATCGGCCATGCTCCCTTTGGCCACGAAGGCGAAAACTATCTGTCAGAACTGTGCCGTCAGGCGGGTATCGGCCATTATCTTCATAATGTCCAGAGCGTCCATTTCCTCGATACGGTGGAACGCAAGGGCCGGGGCTGCAACCTCTGCCTGCAGACTCTGGACGGTATTCTCTGTCACGACGGCGAGATCCACACCCGTGACCTGCTTCCCCGGCGGGGAAAAACATTCACAACCCTGGCCGAAGAAATGGCCTCCAAAAAACAGCTGCCGGAAACCCGACTGATGCCGATGACCCTGGAAGGATGCGTGGTCAGATTCGCCGATACCATCAGTTATATCGGCCGGGACATTGAAGATGCCATCCGCTTGAACCTCATTTCCAGGGCGGATCTGCCGGACAAAAGCGTGGCGGCGCTGGGAGACACCAACGGTAAAATTATTTACAGCCTGGTCACGGATATTGTAAAAAACAGTCTGGACAAGGACCACGTCGCTTTCAGCCAGGAAGTTTCCGAAGCCCTGCGACGCCTGAAACTCTTTAATTACGAGGCGATTTACATGAACAGAAAAATCAAGGCCGCCTCGTCCAGCATCCGCCAGCTTTTCCAGCTGCTGTTTGAACGGTATACCGAAGACATTGAAACCGACAACCGCTCTTCAGTAATTTTCACCCGGTTCCTGGAAGACATGTCCGATGATTACATCAACCATCACGGCACTTCTGAGATAGTCCGCGATTTTATCTCCGGCATGACCGACAAGTACTTTCTGCGGCAGTGTCCCGAAAAAATGAAACCGGCTTTTATTTTCACCCCTTGAATAATAGCGGCAAGCGCCGAAAAAGGTTGATGATTGATTGAAAATTCAATATGGTAGTAAATAAACCGGTGCTATAATCGGATTAGAATCTCTTTTTTTAATATGCAAGGAGAGACAGGCATGCAAAAAATCAAATTCGGGTTATTTATCATCGTTCTGCTGCTGATCGTGCTGCTGGGATATCAGAATCGCGATATTCTTTTCATCAATCACTCCTTTGGCTTTAATCTCGGCCTGGTTGAATATCGCACTCCCGAGCTTCCGAATATGGCCATGCTGGCCGGATTCTTTATCCTGGGCTGCCTGGTGGTTTATGTTTCCACGCTGACGGGAAAATTCAAGAACAGGAAAACCATCAAGGAACTCAACAACCTGCTTAATTCCTGCAAAGGAGAGAACAAGCGGCTGGAGAATGAGATCCTTTCCCTGAGCAGCAGTGTTTCCCAGCCAAAAGGACCGGAAGCGGCTGAGGACCAGGATGAGGACAAGGATACCGCCGGTTAGCCGGAATGTTTCTGGAAACATCCGGGTTGACCAATGCCGGCCGGACGGTTCGTCAAGATGGTCGCAACCCGAAACAAACAGGCGTTCGCTATATGGGTTCCGTGAAAGCGACTCCCATGATACAGCAGTACCTCTCCATCAAGCAGCAGTATGGGGACGCTATCCTTTTTTACCGGATGGGCGATTTTTACGAGATGTTTTTTGAGGACGCTGAAACCGCTTCCGCCGTTCTTGAAATCGCCCTGACCTCCCGCAACAAGAACGATGACACTCCGGTTCCCATGTGCGGCGTCCCGGCCAAAGCCGCCGACACCTATATCGGCCGCCTGATCGCGGGCGGATACAAAGTGGCGGTCTGCGACCAGACTGAAGATCCGGCCGCGGCCAAAGGGCTGGTCAAGCGGGACGTGGTCCGGGTGGTCACTCCCGGCATGGTGCTTGACAACGAACTGCTCGACCAGGGCCTTAACAATTACGTGCTGGCTGTGGCTCGCCACGGCGAGACGCTCGGATTTGCCTTTATTGATATTTCCACCGGCACTTTCCGGCTGTCCCAGTCTCAGAACGGGCGGGCGGTTCGCGACGAACTGCTCCGGATTTCTCCCAGTGAGCTGGTCATGCCGGAATCATCGTCGAATGACGAGCTATTGTCCCCGTTGACGGGCCTTTTTGCTGAAAAAACCATTACTTTTTTAAGTGATCATGACTTCGCGGCCGACCGCGCCCACGACCTTCTCACCCGGCAATTCCAGACCCGCTCCCTGGAAGGATTCGGCTGCGGCGGCATGACCGCCGGCATCAGCGCCGCCGGGGCGCTGCTCAATTATGTCCGCGAAACCCAGAAGCAGGAAATTGTTCATTTTACGGGCATTGATGTTTATCATATCGACAAATTCCTGTTTATCGACGACATGAGCTGCCGCAACCTGGAATTAACCGCCAACCTGCGCAGCGGCACCCGCCAGGGCACCCTGCTGGCGGTGATGGATCACTGTGTCACCGCCATGGGCAGCCGCCTGCTGCGCCAATGGATGCATTATCCGCTTCTGGAAGCCGAAGCTATCCGCGGCCGACAGGAAGCGGTAGCCGAAGCGGTAGTTGACGCGGGCGCGCGGCGGCGGCTTCGGGAAGAGCTCAAATCCGTTTATGATCTGGAACGACTGGCCAGTAAAACGGTCATGGGCAAGGTCAACGCCCGGGACCTGCTCGCTTTGTCGCGCTCTTTGCAAGCCCTGCCCGGTATCCACGCCGAACTGACCGCTTTCGCCTCCCCCATTTTCGCGATTGACGCTCATCTTTCTGAAAATGACCTGGCCGGCCTGAACGCTCTCGCGGATCTGCTGACCAGTGCCATCCGGGAGGACGCCCCGCCGACCATAAGCGATGGTGGCCTGATCAAACCGGACTACCACCCCCAGCTGGCGGAACTTATTGAGATCAGCCGCAACAGCAAGTCCTGGCTGGCCCGGCTGGAGGCCCGCGAAAAAGAGAACACCGGCATCAACTCCCTTAAAGTCCGCTACAATAAAGTCTTCGGTTATTTCCTGGAAGCTCCCAAAGCACGGTCGGCGGACGTTCCCGCCCATTATGTCCGAAAGCAGACCCTGGTTAACGCCGAGCGGTATATTACCGATGAATTAAAAGAGTTTGAAGCCAAGGCCCTGAACGCCGAGGATCAGCGTATCGCCCTGGAAACGGAAATTTTCAACGATATCCGCCGTCAAGTAGTGGAAAAAAGCGAATTGCTTTACACTGCCGCCGCTTTTATCGCCCAGGTAGACCTTCTGACCAACCTGGCCGAAATCGCCGAGTCCAACGATTACACGCGACCGGAGATTGTTCCCGGGGGCGGAATTGACATCGAAGAAGGCCGCCATCCGGTGGTCGAGAGAATGCTTACCAATGAGCGCTACGTTCCCAACTCGATCAACCTGGACAATACCGCCAACCAGGTGCTGATCATAACCGGTCCCAACATGGCCGGCAAATCCACGGTGCTGCGGCAGGTGGCTCTATTCTCGGTCATGGCCCAGATGGGTTCGTTTGTGCCGGCCAGAAAAGCTTCCACCGGCATCATCGACCGGATTTTCACCCGGGTCGGGGCGCTGGACAACCTGGCCGCCGGGCAGAGTACCTTTATGGTGGAAATGGAGGAGACCGCCAACATTATCAACAATGCCACCCCCGACAGCCTGGTGGTCATTGATGAGATCGGACGGGGAACCAGCACTTATGACGGACTGAGTATAGCCTGGGCGGTAGCCGAGCATCTGCACGACCTGTCCGGCCGGGGCGTCAAGACACTGTTTGCCACCCACTACCACGAATTAACGGAACTGGCCGGCTTAAAGCAACGGGTCCGGAACTTTCATATCGCCGTCAAGGAATGGAACGAAGAAATCATTTTTCTGCGTAAACTGGTCGCCGGCAGCACCGCCCGCAGCTACGGCATCCAGGTGGCGCGGCTGGCCGGTATACCGGCCGAAGTAATTTCAAGGGCCAAGGAAATCCTGTATGAGATTGAACAGGGCAATTACTCCTTTGAACGCCAGTCGACTCAGTCGCAACGACCAAACCCGGGGCCGGTGCAGATGTCTTTTTTTGACTCCAGGGACAGCGTTATGGTTGACCGCATCCTGAACCTGGATATAACCCGACTGACCCCGCTGGAAGCTTTGAACTATTTAGATGACCTGAAAAAGAAGGCGGAAAATATATCGGGAGGTCGGCCGTGACCAAAGAAAGCCGCATTTCCCTGCTCATTTTCGGATTTTGCGTGGCCGTGGCGATGGTCTCCTGCGCCTCATACAGCGGCAACATCAAAAACCGTTTTTTTGAAGCGGAAAACTGCTACCAGGAATTAAAAGATCATTCCAAGCAGCAACAACGCCGCGCCAGTTGGAAAAAATGCATTGACGGCTACATGGGGGTCTATTCCCAGGATCCTTCGGGCGCATGGGCTTCGGCCGGTTTATATAAAGCGGGTTTGATGTATCACGAACTTTCCCAGCGGTCCGGCCTGTCCCGGGATAAGCGCCAGGCCGTCGATCTCCTGAAACAGGTGGTCCGGAAATTTCCGGACAGCGCTTACAGCGACAAGGCTGCCGCTCTTATAAAAGATATTACCGGCCAGGAACCTGACAGAGTCCGCACTATCCGAAGAAAGTCCGACGGAAAGGCCAAAATGAAATTTTTTGCCGCCGAGGCCAGTCAGAAAAGCCTCCGCGAAAGCTCCCGCCGGAAAAAGTACCGCAGTTACTGGAAAGACTGCATCGCCAAATATGAAGATGTCCATAAATATGATCCCGAGGGGAAATGGGCGGCGGCGGCATTATTCGAGGCGGCCAGGCTTAATTGCGATCTTTACCGCTATTCTTATAAGAAGGCGGATCAGGAGACTGGCATCAGCCTGTTTGAAAAAATAATCAACAACTATCCCGAAAGCGATTACCGGGATAAAGCCGTGGCCGAATTAAACTCTATCCGCTCGGACGGCCGGACTGATCCGGAAGCTGTCCCGGAAACCGACTCGGAACCGACCCCGAACCGGCCTGACGACCCCGTCGGCCAGGCCATCTCCCGATCCGCTCCGGCGGTCGCTTCTCCAGACCGGGATGAAGCCACTGATGGTCCCGTCATTGTGGAAGATCTGCGCTTCTGGTCCAACCCCAGCTACACCCGGGTAGTCATCGACGCCAGCCACCAGACTAAATACACCCACAATATCCTCAAGGAAGACAAGGACAACAACAAACCCCGGCGGCTGTACGTGGATTTAGAAGAGAGCCGGCTGCACCAGACCCTCACTCGTAAAATAGTTATCGATGACAACCTGCTTAAGGATGTCCGGGCCGGACAATATAAACCGGATGCCGTTCGGGTGGTGGTGGACATCAAGTCATTTAACGATTATAAAATTTTTTCCCTGCGTGACCCCTTCCGAATTGTCATTGACGTCAGTGGCCGGGACCGGGAATTTGAAGTGGCCGAAGAGATCGCACCGCAAGAAATCCCGTCCGAAGAGGAGCAAACCTCGCTGGCGGCCCAACTAGGCCTGAATGTCCGTCGCGTTGTCATTGATCCGGGCCACGGCGGCCGTGATGGCGGTGCTCCCGGTCATTTAAAAGGAATTCATGAAAAAAAGCTGGTCCTGGAAATGGCCTCGAAACTGGCCTCACGAATCCGTCAGGAAATAGGCTGTGAAGTGATCCTGACCCGCGAAGACGACACTTTCCTGACACTGGAGGAACGCACCGCCATCGCCAACACGAAAAACGCGGACCTGTTCATCTCCCTACACACCAACGCCAGCATGACGCGCGACGCTTATGGCGTTGAAACCTACATTTTAAACCTGGCCACGGATGAGGATGCCATGCGGGTGGCGGCCAGGGAGAACAACACCTCGCGCAAAAACATAAGCGATCTTCAGACCATTTTAAGTTCTCTGATGCAGAACACCAAGATCAGCGAATCCAGCCGCCTGGCCGGCTCGGTCCAGGAATCGGTGTGCGGCCACCTGGAACAGCATTACAGCCGGATAAAAAACAAAGGCGTCAAGCAGGCTCCTTTTTATGTTCTGCTGGGCGCCCAGATGCCCTCCATCCTTATTGAAGCGGGATTTATCAGTAACAGCCGGGAATGCCGCCGACTGACCGATGAAAAATACCAGGACCGGATCTGTGAAGGCATCGTCAAAGGCGTCAAGGAATATATCAAAAAAACCAGGTCGGCCGCCTTCCTCCCCGCCCCCCGGGAAGGCTGACCCGGGCCGGGGCCCCCGGAAATCATCAGGTGATCAGGTCCTGAATCTTCATCATGAAGTCACCGATATCCCGGCTATATTCCGGCGGTCCGTCCACGGACAGGTATTCGTTTTTGATGGCGGAGACCATGTCCACCTCGTTCAGCACCACCGGCATGGCCCCCTCCACGCCGTTGAACTTCATGTGCACAAACGGCCGGCGCTTGACGTAAGTGCCGCGGCCGGCTTTTGATTTACCGGCCTTGACGCGGAGGTAGGCGGCGATATCTTCGTCCACCGTAATCTGGTAAATCCGCTCCGGCTGCTTGGCGGTCCAGGCGGTCATGTCCGGATCGCCGGCCTTGTTGAGCTGGGACAGGGCGGTGGTAATCATGTAAAAGGTCATTTTAACCTTGAGGCGCCTTTTCTCCGGGTCCCGGGGACGGTTGTCCGGCATGAGAAGCTTTAAAGCCAGCAACAAGCTCATGACTTTGGCCAGCAGCCGTACCCGGTAAATCCCCTTGATCCACAGCAGGGCCGGTTTGCCGGCGAACATGGCGTTCATGGCCGCCACCGAGCGAAAGGAAAAGGTCAGGTCAGCCCCTCCACTCACCCCCTGCTCCACCCGGAAATCACCCTGGTCAAAGACCAGGCAGGCGCCGACATCGCCGGCCTCGTCCCGGGCGACGAACTGGATCCGGGCGTCCACTCCGGCGAATTTTCCGGCCAGTTTCGGCTGCTCCTCAAGCAGCACCTTCATGACGGGCAGCACCGCCCGCAAAAAAAGCCGGGCCGCCATCAACTCTTCTGTGGTTGCCATATTAAACCTCGTCTTCCCAGTCTTCGTCTTCTTCAAACTCCAGGTTCATGACCTCCCGCA
>JBKHHL010000126.1:0-7816 GCA_046539175.1 Desulfosudaceae bacterium | reverse complement strand
CCGTCAAGGGATGAAACATTCGGGCCGGCCCCTGAAAATAATCCGGCGCGCGCCCGGGGAGCCCCGGGGCGCGGCCGGACAGGTGGTGTTCGCCGGGATCATTCCGGTTTAACCACGCTGGTGTTCTTGGAGCGCCTGGAACTGGCGCGGTGGTGGTCTTTTACTTTCTGTTTGTTTTTTTTAATTTGTTTTTCGATTTTATCCAGGACCAGGTCAATGGCGGAGTACATGTCTTCAGTTTCTTCCTTGCCGTTTATTTTCAGTTTGTCGCCGGTCAGCGTTATTTCGGCTGTATTTCTGAATTTTTCCACGGACAGGATGACCGCGGCTTCCACGTGGCCGTCAAAAAGTTTGTCGAATTTACTGAGTTTTTCTTCGACAAAATTTTTGAGGGAGTCTGATGAATCAAGGTTTTTAAAGGTGACCGATACCTGCATAAAAAACCTCCTAATATTGTTTACGTTTGGTGGATGACAGGATTCCCATTGCTTCCCTGTATTTGGTTACTGTGCGACGGGCAATGTCGATGTTGGCATCTTTGAGCATTCTGGCAATTTTATCGTCACTGAAGGGCCTGGTCGGGTCTTCCTTTTTAATGATCTGCTTGATGGCGGCCTGCACGCTGGCCGAAGCCATGGAGTCTCCGTTGACGCGGTTTATGGAACTGTTGAAAAAATATTTCAATTCAAAAAGACCCTGCGGCGTGTGGACGTATTTATTGGTGGTTACCCGGCTGATGGTGGATTCGTGCATGCCGATATCCTCGGCCACGTCCCGGAGAATCATCGGTTTGAGATAATCAACTCCTTTTTCAAAAAAATCGTACTGAAATTTAAGAATGCTGTTCATGACGTTATATATGGTTTTGCGTCGCTGCTGGATGCTTTTGATCAGCCAGGACGCGGAACGGATTTTTTCCTGAAGATATTCCCGGGTCTGTCTGGCCACCCGGGCGTTATCGCCGGCGGTTTTTTTATAGTAACTATTGATGTTTAACCGCGGCAGATCATCATCATTCAGGGAAATAATAAACTCATCTTCGTATTTATAGACATAAATGTCAGGAATAATATAACGGGTCTCCTCCAGCTGGAATTCTCTGCCCGGCCGCGGCTCCAGCCCCTGGATGACGTTGATGGCGGTGATGGTATCAGCCAGGCTGATTTTCAAGTCTTTGGCGATGGCTTTGTAGTTTCTGTTTTCAAGTTCTTTCAGGTACTTGTTGATAATAATGCGGACAATGTCATCATGGATACCCAGGTGGTCAAGTTGTATTAACAGACATTCCCTGAGATCGCCGGCGCAGACTCCCGGCGGATCAAAGGTTTTCAGGACGGCCAGGACCTCCGCCACTCTTTCCGGAGATTCTTCGGCGGCCGACGCGATTTCCGCCTCATTGGCTTTCAGGTAGCCGTCATCATCGATATTGCCGATAATCAGGCTTGCAATCCGTTCGTCCTCTTCCTGCGGCATGGTCATCAAAAACTGCCATAAAAGATGATCCTTGAGCGATTTTTTGGGGGCGACAAAGGACTCATACTGGGGGCTTTCCCGGGATTCGGACTCAAAATGGACCCCGCCGTAGGAATTGTATTCATTAAGATAGTTTTCCCACTCGATCTGGTCGGTGATCTTGTCTTCAATGGCGACTTCTTTTTCGGGGCTGGTTTCCGCCACGGTTTCCTCGGCGCCCCTCTGATCCTCTTCACTGTCCGTCTCGGTTATCTCTTCCAGAGCCGGATTTTCGGAAAGCTCCTGCTGGATCCTGTCCACCAGTTCCAGCCGGTTCAGCTGCAGCAGCTTAATGGCCATCTGCAGCTGCGGGGTCATGACCAGTTGCTGCGATAATTTCAGGCTTTGCTTTAAATCAAGTGACATAGCTATAATCTGAACTCTTCGCCCAGGTAAATTTTCCGGGCGGTCGGGCTGTTGGCAATTTCGCCGGGCGAACCGTGTTCAACCACCTGGCCGTCGCTGAGAATGTAAGCATGGTCGCAGACCTGCAAGGTTTCCCGAACATTGTGGTCGGAAATAATAAGGCCGATATTTTTGTTTCTTAGCTGGTTGATAATATTTCTTAAATCGGCAATGGCCAAGGGGTCGATCCCGGCAAAGGGCTCATCCAGCAGGATGAAAGACGGGGAGGTCGCCAGCACCCGCGATATCTCCAGTCGCCGCCGTTCCCCTCCGGACAGGACACTGGCTTGTTGCCGCGCCAGATGAGCGATGTTGAACTCTTCCAGAAGCCGATTCGTTCGTTCCCGCTGTTGGTGTTTAGGAAGGTGAAGGCATTCCAGGACGATCCTGATGTTGTCCGCCACCGTCAGTTTTCGGAATATGGACGGCTCCTGGGGAAGGTAACCAATGCCCCGGCGGGCCCGCTGGTGCATGGGCAGATCGGTAATTTCTTCATCATGAAAGTAAACACTGCCGCTGTCCGCTCTGATAATGCCCACGGCCATGTAAAAAGTGGTGGTTTTCCCGGCACCATTGGGACCGAGCAGGCCGACTACTTCTTTGTTCTGCAATTCGAGGCTGACGGAATTAACGACTTGCCGTCCGTGATATTGCTTGGTCAGATCGCGCAACGATAATGATGTCATCCGTGATTCGCTTTACTCCAGATTTTTTACCGGCTGTTATTTTCGGTGGAGTGGGATTCGATGACAGCTTCCACCCGTTGGCCGGAACTGCTTTCAACGGTGACCGCTTCGCTGACCGTGTGCATGATTATTTTTTCACCGGAGATGCGCCCGCTTTCTCCGGTAACCCTGGCGTTCTGCCCGGTCAGTACTATGGTTTTCTTATTTTTATCATACACGGCTTTTTCCGACTTTGCAATTCTTTCCCCGGATTTGATGGTGACGTTGCCGGTGGCGATTATTTTGTTGAACGTTTCATTCAGGGAAGCGTCGTTATTTTCGCCGGTGGTGTCGGCGGTGTAAAATACCACCAGCTTGTCGGCGGTGATAGCGAAGTCTTCACCAATGGCCCGGACATTGCCTGAAAATACAGCCTGCCGGTCGTCCCCGCTGCGGGTTTCGAGCTTGTCGGACGTAATGCGGACGCGGCTGTCGCCGTTTTCGTCCCGGGATTGTCCGGACGATCCGGCCGCGTCCGCGGCCACGGTTACTGCCGGCGCCGCTGCCAGGCCAAGGGCGAGAATCAGGACGGAGAGCAGTCCGGGTCTCATCAGGTTGTGATTCATCAGGTTGTGCCTCATTGTCTTTTGCCGGGCTAAGAGTTTTTAACCACCGGGCGGGCTGTCCAACAGACCGGTCACGTTTCCCTGGAGTATGGCTTCCCTCTGCCGCAGATCATAAGTCATGGTGTCGCCGGTTAACCTTGACGAATCGCTGATGATTTCAACTGGTTCCCGGGTTGACACTATACGCTTTTGCTTCCGGTATTGCAAGGTTTCGGCCTGAATTTCGTAGCGGTCGTTGTCAATCAGGACGTTTCCGGCAATCTCGGCATTGCCGCTGTCCAGAAAAAACTTTCCCCGGTCGGCGGTTATTCGGGAAGGTTCGCCGCTGGTGCTGAAAATATCAAGTGACAGGTTCTGCATGATGGTCTGGTCCTTTTGCCTGATCAGCCTGGCGGAGGCCGCCCGCAAGGTCCATTGGCGGCGGCCGTTTTCATATGTTTCCTGACGGATGTCGGTCAGAAAAACATCGGGAACGGAGCTGAAGTCCGGCCTCCGGGACTGGCCGCTTTTTGACAGGCCGGGATGGTGAAGATAGAGGTAGGCCGCGGCGGCCAGGCCGGCCAGAATGATAACTACCGGGATGATCCTTATTTTTTTATGGACGGCCATATATCCTGCTTGATTACCGGTAACGGTCCAGAGCTTCTTCCCAATTATCCTGGGCACGCAGGATAGCTTCACAGATTTCCCGGACAGCGCCATGCCCGCCTTTGGCCCCGGTTACCAGCGCGGCCAGGGCCCGTACTTCCGGATGGGCGTCCGCCACGGTCATGGGCAGGCCCACCTTTTTTAAAAGGGGAATATCCGGCAGGTCATCACCGACAAAAGCGACCTCTTCCGCGGAGGACACGGAAGTTTCGACCATTATATCGGGAAGAAGGGCGCCCTTGTCCCGGACATCTTCATACAGATGAACTATACCCAGCTCGCGACATCGCCGCGTTAAGGCCTTGGATGAACGAGCGGTGACAATGCCGGTCATGACGCCGGACTGCATCAGCATTTTAAGGCCGAGTCCGTCCTTGACGTTGAAATACTTGGATTCGGCGGCCGGACCGGTATAGATAATCCTGCCGTCGGTCAGGACGCCGTCAACGTCCAGCAGGAGCAGCTTGATTTTTCGCAGTCGGAGTCGGGTGGTGTCGTCATTCATGCGCTAACCTCGGGATCTGCTTGAATCGCTTTTCTGACGGCCTTTAATTTTCGCAGAACGCCGGCGATATCGTCAAGATGCAGGGAGTTGGGGCCGTCGCAACGGGCCTGGTCCGGATCAGGATGTACTTCCATGAAGATGCCGTCCGCACCGGCGGCTACTGCCGCCCGAGCCAGGACCGGCGCGAACTGTCTCTGCCCGCCGGAGCTGGTGCCGCTTCCTCCGGGGAGCTGGACACTGTGGGTGGCGTCAAAGATGACCGGTTTCCCGGTTTGTTCCCGCATGATGGGAATGCCCCGGAAATCCACTACCAGGTTATTATATCCGAAGACGCTTCCCCGTTCCGTAATCAGAATACGGTGGTTGCCGACCGAGGCGGCTTTATCAATAATGTTACCCACGTCCCAGGGTGCCAGAAACTGTCCTTTCTTGATATTAATGATTTTACCGGTTTCCGCTGCTTTGATGATAAAATCGGTTTGTCGGCACAAAAAAGCCGGCACCTGCAGAAGGTCGAGTACTTCTGCGGCCGGAGCGATTTGTTCCGGCAGATGGACATCTGAAATTATGGGTATACGCAGCTGCTGCTTGATCTCCTTTAATATCTCCAGGCCTTTATCCAGGCCGGGTCCCCGGTAGGAAGTGACGGCACTGCGGTTGGCCTTGTCATAGGAGGCTTTGAAGATAAAAGGCAGGTTCAGTTCATCGGTAATTGTTTTAAGTGTCCGGGCTGTCTGTAAGACAGTTTCGTAATCTTCAATCACGCAGGGACCGGCCATGATCAATAGCGGCGAGTCCCCCCCGATGCGGATATTTCCTGCTTCTATTATGTCGGTCATTTCGGGGAACACCTTATTCTGATTTATGTTAAATGCGCGCTTTCATTGACCGGGTTCATTTTACATTTTTACCGCTGACTTCTGCTAAAGTCAAGACAATAGAAGGCTCCGCGGGAGCGCTCTCCCGGGAGGATACGCCGGGTTATCGAGGATTTTCATGAATTTTTCACTTTGCCGTTCCGGCCTTCGCCGGAATGACGAGGTAGGGACTTTTTACAAACCATCAATAACTAATTGAAGTTTATTCATTAACCAACTATGTTCGAAAAATTTCATGAAATATTCGGGTTAGTGCTTGAACGCTTTGAACTTAGTTGCTAAAGTCTTGGTTTAATCATGGTGGCGGCGTGACAGCCACAAGCGGAACATCAGTCAAAGGGGGTCGGTTTGGGTCGTGATAAAAGCGGGAAAAAAAAGAAATTAAGAGTGACCTTTCTGGTCGTATCGGCGTTGGTGATTCTGCTGGTTATTGTCTGGCAGCTGCTGCCCCGCCTGGAAGGCAAGCCGCCGGCGGTCAATTTGTCGGGTTTTAATTCCGCCCTTGGTGTTTCATCTGATTTTACCCTGACGGTTGCGGACGATAAAAATGAAATCCGCAAAGTATGGGTCGCCTTGCTGGCTGACGGTCAGGAGCATGTTTTAACCACTTATGATAAATCCGAGGCGGAGGAGAAACCGTCCGCAGAAAAGAGTTTTGAGATTACCATCGAACCGGCCAAGATGCATCTTTCTGACGGCCCGGCCATACTCCGGATAGCGGCCTGGGATGATACCTGGCGGAACTGGGGCAAAGGCAACCAGGCTTACCTTGAGAAAGAGGTGGTCATAGACACCCGTCCGCCGGAAGTGGAAATTGTCAGCCGTCACCATAACATCAACCCGGGCGGGGCCGGCCTGGCCGTTTATCGCGTCCAGGAGCCGGATGTCAGACATGGTGTTCAGGTGGGCGATGATTTTTTTCCGGGTTATTCCGGGGCCTTTGAGGATGAACATCTTTGCCTGGCTTTTTTCGCCCTGGCTCATGATCAGGACCGGGATAATCCCTTTTACGTCCGGGCTGTGGATGAGGCGGGTAACGCCTCCAGAGCCGGGCTGTATTATCGGATCAGGTCCGAATCCTTTAAGGAGGATCGTCTGCGCATAACAGATTCTTTTTTACGCCGTAAAATGCCTGAATTCAAAGAGTTTTCCGACCAGAGCCCGCTTGATAAATTTATCCGGATCAATTCTGAAACGCGTCAGAAAAACAATGAGAAGGTTCAATCCTTATGCCGTAACACAGAGCCGGTCCTTCACTGGCAGGGAAGATTTTTACGGTTTCCCAATTCCGCCAGGAAAGCCTCTTTCGCGGATCGTCGCAGTTATGTTTACCAGGACCGCGTCATCGGCAAGGCCGTTCACATGGGTATAGACCTGGCTTCCCGGGCCAACTCACCGGTACCTGCCGCCAACTCCGGCCGGGTGATTTTTACCGGGGATATAGGCATATACGGCAAAACCGTGGTCATTGATCATGGCTTCGGACTGTTCAGTCTTTACGCCCATCTCAGCCATACTGCGGTGGAGGAAGACCAGATGGTCGAAGCCGGCCAGATCCTGGGGAAATCAGGCATGACCGGTCTGGCCGCCGGCGATCATCTTCATTTCGGCATGATGGTTCATGATACTTTTGTCAATCCGGTTGAATGGTGGGATGCCGCCTGGATTGAAAATAATATTACCTCCAAAATCAAAACAGCCCGGCAGATGCAGCAGGACGACGCCTGGAGCAGCGGTGATTCTCGGTAGCCTGAATAATTGTATGAAATATCCGGGTCAGGGTTGCCCGCGGTGGACAAGCCAATAAGCAGAACAACAGGAGGAAAAGGGATTGACGAAAACTGAAACGGGAGACAGGGACGGCGGAGCTAAGCGGAGCGCTTTTCGGGAGAATGCCGAGGCTGTCCTGGTGGCGGTTCTGCTGGCCCTGTTGATCCGGACTTTTCTGGTGCAGGCCTTCAAGATTCCTTCCGGTTCCATGAAGCCGACCCTGGCCATCGGTGATCATATCCTGGTCAACAAATTGGCCTACGGCCTGGATATCCCCTTTTTTAATTTTCCCGTTATTCCCGGCGATGAGCCGGAACGCGGGGATATTGTCGTTTTCAAGTACCCGGAAGATCCCCGGAAGGATTACATCAAGCGCGTCATCGGGGTAGAGGGGGATATTATTTCCATTCAGGACAAGCAGGTTTATGTTAATCAAACGCCCTTGTCGGAAAAATACGTTATCCATACGGACTCCCGGGTGGCGCCGGTCCGGGATAATAAGGAACCGGTCCGGGTGCCGCCGGGTAAATTGTTCGTGATGGGTGATAATCGTGATAACAGCCATGACAGCCGTTTCTGGGGGTTTGTCGACCGGAAGGAGGTTCTCGGCAGCGCTTTTATCATATACTGGTCGTGGGACAGGGACGGCGAAAGCCTGCTGAACCATGTCCGGTGGAGCCGGATTGGAGATTTTGTAAATTAGCCCGGGTTAGTGTCCTTCCCTGTTAAGTGATTAAGTTTTAAATGAAATCAAGAGGTTCTTTATTATTTAGCGATTATATCAGTATTCGGGACTTTTACGAAGCC
>JBKHHL010000125.1:0-7821 GCA_046539175.1 Desulfosudaceae bacterium | reverse complement strand
CAAGCCCTACCTGAATCTGGGAATATTATTGAACCAGTCCGGCGACAACCAGCAGGCCCTGGCCTGCCTGGAAGAAGCCTTGCAACACAACCGTTATTTTCCGGCCATCCATGTCGCCCTGGCCAAAGCTTATCATGAAACCGGGGACACGGCCGGAGCCATTGACCACTGCCGGCGCGCCCTGGAGCTGGACCCCCTTGATACCAGCGCTGAAAACAACCTCGGCGCCATTCTCCTGGGCCAAGGCCAGGCCGAGCGGGCCCTGCCCCATTTAAAAAAGGTCCTTGAATTGGCGCCCAACCACCCCGAAGCCAATATCAATACCGGTATCGCCTATTACGAACTGGAGAACGCCCCGCGAGCGATCTTTCACCTGGAACGGGCGGTCTTCCTGGCCCCGGAACACCCGGGCGCCCGGGCGGAACTGGGCATTGCCCTGCTGCGGGAAGGCCGGCCGGAAAAAGCGCGACAGCACCTGGAAAAGGCGGTGGAGCTGAAGCCGGATTATCTCAAGGCCCGGCTGGCCCTGGCCGACGTCTTCCTGGAGCAGGGCCGGGCTGAACCGGCCGCAAAACAGTACCGGCAAATTTTGGAGCTGAATCCCGGCAACGAGACCGCCCGGAAACGCCTGGAAGTATTATTCGGGATGATAAGATGACGGTTTCTTATTTTCGTAAAAAATACAAATTGGGACGGCAAAGTAAAAAGTTCAAGATCAGCTGACAAGCGGGGCGTCGCAAATCTCGAGGAATGGAGCGTACTTAACAGTACGTGACATGACGAGAGATGCAGCGCAACGAAGCCGGCCGCCTTGCGGCAATTGGACTTTTTACGAAGCCGTCATAGGATGAACACCTTGTCTTTTCACAACCGGCCGCGCAAATACCGCTCTTTTTTTATTTTCCTGCTCCTGCTCCTGGCCGGTCTGCTGCTTTATGCCCCCATAACAGAGGCCCCCTTTGTTTTCGACGACCAGCTGATCTTTGATGAACCGCGCCTGCTGTGGACGGACCTCACCTTTGACAACCTGGCCGGGCTGACCGGGGTGGAAATCGACAATGTCAGCCCCCGGATCGTATCCCACCTGACCTTCGCCCTGAACTATTATCTCGGCCGCCGCGACCCGACCGGTTACCACCTGTTCAACCTGGCCGTTCATGTGCTGACGGCTTTCCTGCTTTACCTGATCGCCCGGCGGATCCCGGCCGGACATGACTACCGGTGGCCGGCGGCGGTGGCCGCCCTGCTCTGGCTGGCTCACCCCCTGCAGGTTCAGTCGGTCACCTACATCTGGCAGCGCATGAATTCGCTGGCGGCCCTGTTCTATATGCTGGCCTTTTTTTTATATATAAAAGCCCGGCAGGGTCGCTCCGCCGGCCCGGGCAGACGAGGGCCGGTGGCGTTGCTGTTGGCCGGATGTTTTGTATCCGGCCTGCTGGCCATCGGTTCCAAGCAATCAGCCGTGACCCTGCCGCTGACGCTGTTTATTTACGAATGGTTCTTTTTTCAGGAGGCCGATCCGGCCTGGCTGAAGAAACACCTGGCCTGGCTTGCCCTGGCCGTGGCGGCCGTGGCCGGCCCGACCCTGCTGCTTCTGGACGGTTCGCCCCTGGCCGCGATTCTGCTCAGCTACGCCGACAAGTCCTTTACCCTTGGACAACGCCTGCTGACCGAGCCCGGCGTGATCCTGTATTATCTGTCTTTGCTGGCCTGGCCCCACCCCGCCCGGCTCAGCCTGGACTATGATTTTCCCCTGGCCACCGCCCTGACCATGCCGGCCCTGGCCTCCCTGGCGGGCCTGGCGGGTCTGGTCGCCGCCGGATTTCGGCTGATTAAATCTCATCGACCGGCGGCCTTTGCCGTCTTCTGGTTTCTGATCAACCTGCTCCCGGAATCTTCGGTCATGGGACTGGAACTGATGTGCAGCTACCGCCTCTACCTGCCCTCGGTGTTCCTGTTCATCGCCCTGGCCGGTCTGCTGCCGGCTTCCGGCCGCCCGGCCCGGACGGCCGTCATGGTGGCCGGCCTTGTCATCGTGATCGGCGGTATGTGGACTTTTCAGCGCAACCTGCTCTGGCAAAACGACCTGGTCCTCTGGCAGGACACCGTCCGCAAATCACCCGACCTGGCCTGGCCCCGCCACAACCTGGGCCTGGCCTTGTCAGCCCGGGGCCGTCAGGCCGAGGCCGTCCGGCAATACCAGCGGGCCCTGGCCATCAAAAAAAAACGGCTGGGCCCGAACCACCCGGAAACAGCCAAATCTTACAGTAACCTGGGGGTGGCCCATGACCGGCAGGGTGATCTGGAAAAAGCGTCCGGAGCTTATCACCGGGCCCTGTCGATTTATCTGCGGCATTTCGGCCGGCACGACCTGCGCACAGCCGCCGTGTACAACAACCTCGGAGTTCTCCACGGCCGGGCCGGTGATTATGAGCGGGCCAGAACCTATTGCCGCCGGGCCCTGGACGCCCGGCTGGCCCTTCTGGGACCGGAACATCCCGGTACAGCGGAAATTTACAACAACCTGGGCATGGCCAGCCAGGGCCTGAGGGACACGGACCGGGCCGGATTTTATTTTAAAAAAGCCCTGGGCGTCCTGGAAAAACATCTCGGCCCCGACCACCCCCGCGTCGTCCGGACCCGGGCCAGCCTGCGCCGGCTGGAGCGGGCCCGATAACCGCCAAAAAACAAACAAAAAGAAGGAACGAAAAGCTTGCGGACGATTGTTGACCTGGGCTATCATAAAAAATCTGAAATATAAAAATTGACGGCGACCCATGCTGCCTAATAGACATCAGATATCTTTGCTTCATTTCATTCCGGTAATGCTGCTGATCGGCATCATCGGCTGGCTGAGTTACGCCGATTCCCTGCAGGCTCCGTTTGTTTTTGACGATATCAAGCAGATCGTTGAAAACCCCCACATCCGGATGAAGGCCATCACGCCCGGCGAAATCAGGGAAACCTTCAAAAGCCATTCAGCCAATCGTCCTTTCGCCTACCTGACCTTCGGGCTGAACTACCATGCCGGCGAATACCGGGTATTCGGATACCACCTGGTCAACCTGCTGATTCATCTGGCCACCGCCCTGCTTGTTTTTATTATCACCCGGCAGACCCGACGTCTTTTGCGGACGGACCAGACTGCTCCCGTGGCGGTACCCTTGCTGGCGGCCCTGCTCTGGCTGGTCAACCCCCTTCACGTGCAGTCAATAACCTACCTGGTCCAGCGCATGAACGCCCTGGCCACATTGTTCTATCTGCTGTCGCTGAGTTGCTATATCCAGGCGAGAGTCCTCCAGAAAAAGGATTCCGGCGGTATTCCGGCGACAATCCTTTTTACCGTTTGCCTCGCGGCAGCTTTTCTGGGCCTGGCCTCCAAGGAGACCGCCGCCACCCTGCCGGTTATAATCCTGGCTTATGAATGGTATTTTTTCCAGGATCTGGACCGGTCCTGGCCGGCCAGACAACGCTGGTGGATGTACGCGGCCGCTTTGTTGGTCCTGGGGCTGGGATTAATTTACATGGATGTAAACCCCATGGAAAAAATATTTTCCATGTATGACAATAAATCCTTTACCCCGCTTCAGCGGCTGCTGACCGAACCGCGGGTGGTCCTCTATTACCTGTCCCTGCTGTTTTTCCCCCACCCCGCTCGCCTGAAACTGGTTTATGACTTTCCTTTATCCACCGGGCCGCTCTGCCCCCTGACCACGCTGGCCGCCCTGCTGGCCCTGGCGGCCCTGGTTGTTTTTATAGTTCTGGCGGCGCGGCGCCACAGGCTCCTCTCTTTCGCCCTGCTCTGGTTCCTGGCCAACCTGGCCATCGAATCCTCCTTCCTCGGCCTGGCACTTATTTTTGAACACCGCGCTTACCTGCCTTCGGTCTTCCCGTTTATCGCGGTTACCTGTCTGCTGGCGCATCATCTCAAGCCCTCCCGGATCATGTTCCCCCTGGCCGGAGCCCTGATCATTATCGGAGCGGTCTGGACCCATCAGCGCAATGAAGTCTGGTCGGGATCAATTTCCTTATGGTCCGACAACGCCGCCAAAACCCCGGCAAACAGCCAGGTCACCAACAACCTGGGCATGGCTTATTTCAAGGCCGGAAAAAACAGTCCGGCCAAAAAAGCTTTTGAAGCTGCCATCGGCTATGATCCCGCTTCCGTCAGAGCCCGCAACAACCTGGGCATGATACTGATTGAACAGGGCGAGGCCGAGGCCGCGCTGCCCCATTTTGAAAAAGCCATTCAACTGGAACCGCGATATTATAACTCCTGGTACAACCTGGGGCGGGCCTTGTATGACCTGAACCGTCTGCGACAGGCGACGACAGCCTTCCGCCAAGCCGTAAAGCTCAACCCGCTTTATGACAAGGCTCACAACAACCTGGGCATCGCCCTGATGCAGCAGGATTACGCCGATAGAGCCCTGGACTGCTTCCGCCGGACCCTGGAAATAAATCCGGCCTACCTGAAAGCTTACAGCAATATGGGCATCGCCCTGCTGCGCCAGGGCAAAACCGACCAGGCCAGGCGAGTTCTGAAAAAAGCTCTGGATATGGATCCTTATTACCTGGAGGCCTATAACAACCTCAAGCGCGTCGACTCGCTGAGGGAAAAATACGGCCGGAAAATTGATCGGCTGCGTAATCGTTCAGACCGTAACCCGGAGAATCCGGATCTGCTGTTCCAGCTGGGCAAAACATATCAAGAAGCCGGTATGACCTTCGCGGCCATAACGAATTTTAAAAAAGCGCTGGACCTGCGGCCGAAGCATCTGAAGGGCCTCAACCGCCTGGCCGAACTTTACGCCAGGCGTCAGCGATACGCCGAGGCGGCCGCCGCCTTTGAAAAAATGGCCGCCCTCCTGCCGGAGGCACCGGTGGTTTTCTACAACCTGGCCTGCATGCGGGCCAGGGCGGACCATCCGGAAAAAGCCGTGGCCAGCCTCAAAAAGGCGGTGGAGCTGGGATACGACAATCCCGATCGGATCAAAAATGATCCCGACCTTGAAAATATCCGTTCCACCTCCTATTACCGTAAGTTAACGGAAGACTCCTGATCCCGATCCCCCTCTCCGCCCCTCCTCCTCCGTATCTCCCGCCGGCAGCCCTGATAAAACCACCAAGGCGGCCTTAATCAATCCCCCGGATTCCTCTTGCCGCTCACCGAATTTTCAATGCCAAACCGATTGATCATCATGGTTGTTTTCGTAAAAGGGGGCCGGGCGCGAAGAAAAACCACTTTCACCGAGACCGTTGAATTTTTATTTTGGACAATGGTGGTTGATCATATATAATATTTAATTAAGGGGAAGTATCACAAGTAAACACACTTCAGGCAACAGATTAAGACAACGGCTCCCCAGGCGGTCCGGTATCTTCCGCAAACCGTTCCGGGGGCCCTGCTATCTGACTGGTGCCGGCAGCCGGATTGATCATGACCATGGCTGGCATGTTGCCAAACCGCGACGATCATCAGGCCTTACGACCATGGCATTCATGGGCTTCCGCCCTGACGGTCATAATCGGACTGGTGTTTATTTTATACTCCAATTCCCTGGACACCCCCTTTGTCCTGGACGATCTGCCTCATATCCTGGAAAACCCCCATATCCGGATGACGGAAATATCAGCCGACCGGATCAGCGACATCTTTCGCAGCCCCTCCTCCAACCGACCCGCGGCTAATATCAGTTTTGCCGCTAATTATTACTTTCATCGCTACCAGATGAGCGGCTATCACCTGGTTAACCTCCTTATCCACGCTCTGACGGCCTTTCTCCTTTTTCTGCTGGCCCGGCAGACCCTGCGGCTCTGCCGGGCGGAGAACAGCTGGACGGCCCTGCTGGCCGCCCTGTTATGGCTGGCCAACCCGGTTCAGACGCAGACCGTCACATACATTGTGCAACGGATGACTTCCCTGGCCACCCTCTTTTATCTGTTGTCCCTGATTTGTTATATCCAGGCCAGGCTTAATCAAAAACTACCGGAAAAGAATAAAACCGGAACTTCGGTGCTGTTCACCGCCGCCGCCGTCTCAGGCTTGTTCTCCCTGGCTTCCAAAGAAATCGCCGCCACCCTGCCGATTTCCATTTATCTTTATGAATGGTTTTTCCTGCGAAAGCGGGGCCAGATCCCCCTGAAAAAATATTTCAAATGGGCTGATCTGGTCCTGGTTGCGCTGACGCTGACCGCCCTGTTATATTGCGACGGTCATGTTATCGATAAAATCGCTTCCTCCTATCAAAAAGCGCCTTTTTCCTTAAGCCAGCGGCTGCTGACCCAACCAGCCGTGGTGATCTATTATATCTCGCTGATTCTGTTTCCCCATCCGGATCGTCTCCACCTGATTTATGATTTTCCCCTGACCGGTGAATCCGGCCAGCCTGCTGCCGCCGCCCTGGCGATAGCCGCCCTGATGGCTCTGCTTGGAGCGGCCGTCCACGCGGCCCGCAAACACCGGCTGATAGCCTTTGCCATACTCTGGTTTCTGGTGACCCTCTCCATAGAATCATCAATGGTGGGACTGGCCATGGCCTTCGAGCACCGCCTCTATTTGCCGTCAACCTTTCCCTGTATCGCCGTGGCCTGGGCCATTGTCCGACATATCCTCCCGGGGGGATTAAACAGTCGAAAAATCCTTTATCCGGCGCTGATGCTGATACTCATAGGCATGTGGGGGGGCTGGACCCACCAGCGCAATACCGTCTGGCAGACCCGGGTGGGACTATGGCGGGACAACGCGGCCAAGGCGCCGTTGTCAGAGATTCCCCACGGCAACCTCGGTTTTGCCCTGCTCCATGAGGGCAGAAACCAGGAGGCCATCACCGTGCTTGACCGGGCGCTGCGAATCAACCCTTTTTATGAAAAATCGCATAACAACATGGCCCTGGCCTGCTTCCGAACCAATGATCAGGACAGGGCGCTGGCCCATTGCCGCCGCTCACTGGCGATAGACCCTGATAACAACGATAGCTGGAACATGATGGGATATATCTTATACGGGCAGGGTAAAGACCAGGAAGCCCGAAAATACTTAACCAGGGTGCCGGAGACTTCTCCCGCTTATTTCAAAGCCAGACTGCAGCTGGGCATCATCCACTTGAAAGCCGGACGCTACCATGAGGCCAGCGAATCTTTTACCGCTGTTATTGAGCAAGATCCGGCCTGCCGGCAAGCATGGTATTATCTCGGTCGCTGCCGTTTCCGGACCGGCCACAGGGTCGACGCCCGAAATTGTTTTCAGCGGGCATTAACTATCTCCCCCCATTATCACCAGGCCCACCAGGGGATGGCCGATGTGATGCTCCGGGATAAAAAATACGGCCGGGCCATAACCCATTATCAAAAAGTTCTGGCCGCCAGGCCGGATAATCTCTCCGCCAGCATCAACCTGGCCAAAGCCCGGAAGCTGAAAGGCCAGACCGGTCGCGCCGTCAAAACGCTGGAAACCGCCCTGCGACAGACCCCGGGCAATCCCGCCCTGCTGCTTTCCCTGGGGTTGCTGCACGCGGAATCCGGCCACCTGACGGTCGCTACCGGTTACCTGGAACAACTGTCTATCCTTATGCCGGACAATGCCAGAATATACTATAATCTGGCCTGTCTCTATGCCCGGCGGAATAAAATCCCATCAGCCGCGGCCGCCCTGCGAAAAGCGATAGATAATGGTTATGACCGCTGGCAACACCTGCAATCCGATAAAGATCTTGAAAATCTGCGCCGGACTGATTATTATGTTGAAGTTTTACAAACAGAGCTGGATTGACGGTCTCGTAAAAAGTCGGGATTTCCCTTATTGCGTCACCCCGGCGGAGG
>JBKHHL010000124.1:0-7914 GCA_046539175.1 Desulfosudaceae bacterium | reverse complement strand
AACTCGCGACATTCAGCTTGGAAGGCTGAAGCTCTACCAACTGAGCTACTCCCGCTACCTCCAAAATGGTGGTGGGGGGAGGATTTGAACCTCCGAAGGCGAATGCCGACAGATTTACAGTCTGTTCCCTTTGGCCGCTCGGGAACCCCACCCTGCTATGCTAAACGATTTCTGGAGCCAGCGGAGGGACTCGAACCCCCGACCAACTGATTACAAATCAGTAGCTCTGCCAACTGAGCTACGCTGGCCATACTGGCAACTGATCAGTCGGCCGTGTCGGCAACCGATCATCTCATTAAATCTTTGAATTCTATTCGCGTAATAACACCTTGTCAAGAACAATTGTCGTTTTTTCAGGCAATATTGAATGTTTTTCGTCGGCAGCTTTGGAAATAACCCGCAAAATATTATCAGCAGGGCGTTTCCGGGTTGACTTTTACTTGACATCAAGACTTATGAACTTTAGAACCTGAATTGATTATTTACAAATTAAACGGTTATCTCTTGCCTCTGACGCGGTAATCGCGGTATAAATATAAAATAGCCGGTGCTGCTCCGGAGTTACCGTCGGGGTTACCCGATTTTTAAAACAGGATATTCACATCATGAATTTTCATAAAATTGCGGCGCTATTGCTGTCTGCTTTTCTTTTAAGCGGTTGCGGCCTGGAACTTCACAAGCATTCTCCCTTTAAATCCGAAGCATCTACCGCTGATTCTGATCATCCCGAAAAGGCTGGTCCGGAGTCTCTTGACCAGAACAATACCGGCAATTTCCCGGCCCTCGAGGAGGATACCGGCAAATCCGCCACGCCCCTGCGAAAGATCAACGTCCCCGAACCGGAGGCACCGGTTCCGCCGGCCCAGAACGCCCTTGACGAAGCGCTGGACTTCTGCAAAGCGGCCCAGGATTTCTGGCAACAGGGCGAACTTGAAAACGCCATCCAGGCTCTGGACCAGGCTTATGCCCTGCTTCTAAAAGGGGAGGACGCCCGGACGCCGGAGCTGATACAACAAAAAGAAGACCTGCGCTTTCTTATTTCAAAACGCATTCTGGAAATATATGCTTCCCGCAACCGGGTGGTCAATGGTGATCATAATGCTATCCCCATTACGATCAACGATGAGGTCCAAAGAGAAATCGATCGGTTTACCAAGGGTCGTGACCGCGCTTTCTTCATTAATTCTTATAAACGCTCCGGTCAATACCGGGACTTTATCGCTGAAAAACTGGAAGAAGCCGGCCTGCCCGAAGAGCTTTCCTGGCTGCCGCTGATCGAAAGCGGTTTCAAGCCCCGGGCGCTTTCCCCGGCCCGCGCTCTCGGTCTCTGGCAGTTCATTCCCTCAACCGGTTATAAGTTCGGCCTGGAACGAAACGTATACATTGACGAACGACTTGATCCGGAAAAATCTACCGAGGCGGCCATTGAATATTTAACCGCGCTGCACAACATCTTCGGCGACTGGTGCACGGTTCTGGCCGCCTATAACAGCGGCGAAGCACGGGTGTTGCGCAAAATCAGGGAACAACGCATCAATTACCTGGATGATTTCTGGGACCTTTACCAGAAACTGCCCCGGGAAACGGCCCAGTATGTCCCCAAATTCCTGGCCACTCTCCATATTGTCTCCAACCTGGAAAAATATGGCCTGGACGATATTGAACCATTGCCCCCGAGAACCTATGAAACCGTCACTCTTCCCAAACAGGTTCATTTAAAGGAAATCGCCCGGACCATTGACATCCCGCTCCAGGAGCTGGAAGCCCTTAACCCGCTGTTCAGACACCAGATTGTTCCGGGGAAAAACTACCCGGTCAAAATTCCGGAACAGAAAAAAGACCTTCTGCTGGCTGAGATCGACAGCCTGCCGACGACCTCGGCACCGCAGCGCCAAGTTGTTTACCACCGCGTCAGGAGCGGCGAAGCGCTGTCGACCATTGCCCGGCGATACCACACCAGCGTCGCCAATATCGCCCGGGCCAATAATATATACCGGCACAATTATATCAAGGCCGGCCGCCTGCTTAAAATTCCGGTCGCCGGCAACTGGGCCGAAACAACGCCTCCTTCCAGTTACGATACCGCCACGGCCACCGAGCATGTGGTTAAACGCGGCGAATCCTTGTGGATCCTGGCCAGACGTTACGGTACCACCGTTAATGCCATCCAACAGGTAAACGGGCTGTCTTCAAGCCGGGTGAGCATCGGTCAGGTCCTGAAACTGCCCGGCCAGGGTGGAAGCGGCAGCAGGACCTATCTGGTTCAACCCGGCGATAGTCCCTCTACCATCGCCACGCGCCACAAAATACCACTGGGGAAATTTTTGCAGATGAACAAGCTGACCAAAAACAGCACCATTTATCCTGGACAAGAAGTTTTTGTAAAATAATTGCCCGAAATAACCTGGAGGCAGAAAAACAGAACGCGGACAAAACAGCGATTCAAGAACGGTCACCAGGCTCATGGCCGAAGGCGGTCAAACTACACCCGGCCCTTAACCCAATAAAATGCGTCCCTGCGGAAATTGTTGCTGGCCCGGTTTCTGGAGGAGACCGATCTGAGAACAAATGAACCAGTCCTGCCTGTACCAGCCCATGTTCCCCCTGGGAAAAGACACCACGCCTTACCGCCTGCTGACAGCAGACCATGTCTCAACCGGAATATTTGAAAACACCCCCATCGTCAAACTCGCGCCGGAAGGCCTGACCCTGCTGGCCGAAACGGCCTTCACCGAAGTCGCCCACCTGCTCCGTCCGGGCCATCTGGCTAAAATAGCGGCAATTCTGGACGATCCGGAAAGTTCGGACAATGATCGCTACGTCGCCCTGGAAATCCTGAAAAACGCCGTCATCTCTTCCGGATTTGTTTTTCCCCTGTGCCAGGATACGGGTACGGCCACTGTCTTCGGTGAAAAAGGACACCGTCTCTGGACGGAAGAATCAGACAAGGCCGCCATCAGCCAGGGCATCTGCAAGGCCTACCAAGGCGGCAATCTGCGTTATTCCCAGAACGCGCCTTTGACCATGTATGATGAAGTCAACACCGGCACCAACCTGCCGGCCCAACTCGACCTTTACGCCACCCACGGGGACGAATACCGTTTTCTTTTCATTGCCAAGGGCGGCGGGTCGGCCAACAAGACCTTTCTTTACCAGAAAACCAAGGCCATTTTAAATCCCGGCTCACTGGAAACGTTTCTTAAAAAAGAATTAAGCAATATCGGCACCTCGGCCTGCCCGCCTTACCACCTGGCCGTGGTCATCGGCGGCACTTCGGCCGAAGCCAATTTAAAGACGGTAAAACTGGCCGCGGCCGGCTACCTGGATCAATTGCCCGGCCAGGGCAGCGAACAGGGGCACGCTTTCCGGGACAAAGAACTGGAAGCCGAATTTTTCCAGCTGTCCTGCGATCTGGGGGTTGGAGCCCAGTTCGGGGGGAAATACCTCTGCCTGGATACCAGGGTCATCCGCCTGCCCAGACACGGTGCCTCCTGTCCCATCGGCATCGGCGTCAGTTGCAGCGCCGACCGCAACATAAAGGCTAAAATCACCGCGGATGGAATTTTTCTGGAACAACTGGAAACCGATCCCGCCCGCTACCTGCCGGAACCGGACCGCGACAGCCAGCAGCCCGTATCCCTTGATCTGGACCAACCCCTGGACGAAGTCCGCCATGTCCTGACCCGTTACCCGGTGGCCACGCCGCTTTTGCTGAACGGCCCCGTCGTGGTAGCCCGGGACATCGCCCATGCGCGGATCCACGAAGCGTTCACCAGAGGGGAACCGCTGCCCTGGTACATGAAAGAACACGTTATTTTATATGCCGGCCCGGCCAAAACACCGGCCGGATACCCTTCCGGCAGTTTCGGTCCGACCACCGGCGCCCGCATGGATCCCTATGTCCCTGCTTTTCAAAAAAACGGGGCCTCCCTGATTATGCTGGCCAAGGGGAACCGCTCCCCGGAAGTAGTCGACTCCTGCAAGGTCAACGGCGGCTTCTATCTGGGCGCGGTTGGCGGAGTCGCGGCCAGGCTGGGCAAGGAATGCATTACCTCGGTGGAGACCATTGACTTTCCGGAACTGGGCATGGAGGCGGTGCGGCGGATCCGCGTCAAGAATTTTCCCGCCTTTATAATCACCGATGATAAAGGTAATGATTTTTTCGACAAGCTGAAAATATAAGCCGCCGGCCGGGCTGGCCATGCTACTGCCTCGGCTGGGACCTCTGGCAGAAGGATTGTCCCGGTTCGCCGGCGCGACAGCTCGTCCCACAGAAATATCTCCGGCTGTTCCAGCTCTATCCAGCCCAATGGTGGGAACCCGGGGACGACCTTATCCCCGGTATCACCCCCCTGATTCCCGTTCCCCGCAGATCCCGGGAAGTCATCCGGCAATGCCGGCATTTCCCGCCGGGACGTGAAACAATTAACCTTATTTCTGAATATGGAGACCTGACATGACCGGCACCCATGAACTTATGGTTGAAACCAACGACCGGGTAGGCGTTCTGACCCTTAACCGTCCGGAAAAACGTCACGCCCTGTCACCGCAACTGCTGGTTGATGTTCACCTGACCCTGACCCGTTGGGCTGAAGAAAACTACCTTCGGGCGGTTATCATCAAAGGAGGGGACGGTCCGGCCTTTTCTTCCGGATACGATGTCACGGCCATTCCCACGGAGGTGTCTCCGGAAGCCGCCGAGATACTGAACAAGGAAAACCCCTTAACACTCTGCCTGAGCAGCGTCAAACACTTCCCTTACCCGGTTATTGCCATGATGAACGGATACGCTTTCGGAGCCGGCTTGAATCTGGCTGTCTGCTGTGACCTGCGCATCGCTGCCGACACGATCAAGGTGGGCATGCCGCCGGCCCGGTTAGGCCTGGTCTATCACCCGGAAGGACTGAAGCAATTTGTCCAGGTCCTGGGATTCCCGGTAACGCGGGAAATTTTCTTTACGGCCCGGACCTATGGCAGTGAAGAAGCCCTGGGAGCCGGCCTGGTCAACCACCTGGTACCAAGCGAAGATCTGGAACAGGTTGTCTTTGATTACGCCCGGCAGATTGTCGCCAATGCCCCTCAGGCGCTCAAAGGGATGAAGGAAATTCTGGGCAGGCTGGAAAGGTCCACCGCCTTTTCATCTGAAGATATTGCCCGGGCGGAAACCCTGATTCAAAAATCCTTTGCCAGCAAGGACCTGGTGGAAGGTCGAGCCGCCTTTCTGGAACAACGCCCACCGCTTTTTACCGGCGAATAAACATGATGGCTTGGGTAATTTTTTATGCCTTTTTACCCTGCCCGTAAAAACAAAGCCCCCGAACCTGTACTACCGGTCCGGGGGCTTTGACATATATCTATAAAAATGGGCGTGGACTAAAAGGGCTTACATCATGCCGCCCATGCCGCCCATACCGCCCATGCCGCCCATGCCGCCGCCCGGCATGCCGCCGCCGGCGCCGCCGCCGTCATCCTTTTCAGGCATTTCGGCGATCATGGCTTCCGTGGTCAGCATAACCGAGGCGACACTGCAGGCATTCTGCAGAGCGAACCTGACCACCTTGGTGGGATCAATAACCCCGGCCTTGACCAAATCCTCGTACTCATTGGTGGCGGCGTTATAACCAAAGGCGCCTTCACCTTCCTTGACCTTGTTGATAACGACCGAACCTTCCACGCCGGCGTTTTCGGCTATCAGGCGCAGGGGTTCTTCAATGGCGCGCATAACGACTTTAACGCCGAGCTTCTGATCGGCCTTGATTTTAATCTTTTCCAGGGCGCCCAGACAGCGCACCAGGGCGACGCCGCCGCCCGGCAGGATACCTTCTTCCACCGCCGCCCGGGTGGCGTTAAGGGCGTCTTCCACGCGGGCCTTCTTCTCTTTCATCTCGGTCTCGGTAGCGGCCCCGACGTTGATGACGGCCACGCCGCCGACCAGTTTGGCCAGCCGCTCCTGGAGTTTTTCCTTGTCATAATCAGAAGAGGTCTCGTCGATCTGAGCCCGAATCTGCTTGACCCGTCCTTCCAGATCGGCTTTCTTGCCGGCGCCGTCCACGATAGTGGTGTTGTCCTTGTCAATGGAAACCCGGCGGGCCTGGCCCAGATCGGCCATGGTAATCGTTTCCAGGTTGATGCCCAGATCTTCGGACACCACCGTACCACCGGTCAGAACGGCGATATCCTGCAGCATGGCCTTCCGCCGGTCACCGAAACCCGGGGCCTTGACGGCGGCCACGTTAAGGGTGCCGCGCAGCTTATTGACCACCAGGGTGGCCAGGGCTTCGCCTTCGATATCCTCGGCGATGATCAGAAGCGGTTTGTTGGTTTTGGCGACCTGCTCCAGGATGGGCAGCAGCTCTTTCATATTGGAGATTTTTTTCTCGTTAAGAAGAATGTAGGCATCTTCCAGGGAAGCGACCATTTTTTCCGGATCGGTCACGAAGTAGGGGGACAGATAGCCGCGGTCAAACTGCATGCCTTCGACCACGTCCAGTTCCGTCTCCATGGATTTGCCCTCTTCCACCGTGATAACGCCTTCCTTGCCGACTTTTTCCATGGCCTCGGCGATAATGTTGCCGATGGTTTCGTCGCTGTTGGCGGAAATGGTGCCGACCTGGGCGATCTCACGCTGGTCCTTGGTGTCCACGCTCATCTGGGCCATTTCCTTGACCGCCACTTCCATGGCCTTGTCGATACCGCGCTTGATGGCCATGGGGTTGTTGCCGGCGGCCACCAGTTTCTGGCCTTCTTCATAAATTTTTCTGGCCAGGACAGTAGCGGTGGTGGTGCCGTCACCGGCGGTATCGCTGGTTTTGCTGGACACCTCTTTAACCATCTGGGCGCCCATATTTTCAAACTTGTCTTCCAGTTCGATTTCCTTGGCCACGGTGACGCCGTCCTTGGTGACGTTGGGGGAACCCCAGGATTTATCAATAACCACGTTTCTTCCCCGCGGACCGAGGGTCACCGCCACGGCGTCGGCAAGTATATTGACACCGGAAAGCATGGCTTCCCGTGCTTTTGCGGAATATTTAATCTCTTTTCCAGCCATTTTTCACACTCCTTTTACCATCTGAATTTTATCTTGTTTGGTTTATGTTTATTCCAGAATGCCGAGGACATCATCTTCACGCATAATCAGATATTCCTCCCCGTCGATTTTCACTTCCGTGCCGCCGTATTTACCGAACAACACCCGGTCGCCTTTTTTAATATCAAGTTCCAGCACTTTACCGTCCTCACCGATCCGGCCCTTGCCGACGGCGATAACCTTACCTTCAATAGGCTTTTCCTTGGCGGTATCGGGAATAATAATTCCCCCCTTGGTCTTGGTCTCTTCTTCCACCCGCTGTACCAGAATCCGGTCATGCAATGGTCTGAATTTCATCTTCACTATCCTCCTTACCTTAAAAAAATTAGTGGTTATTAATAACTGATAGGCAATCGCTCCCTGGCGGGGTGTTGATCACACCACTTCCAGGGACGAAAAAAATTGTTATTTATTGCTATCGGTTTTGGCTTTGGATGTTTCCGTTTTGGGTGACTGACTTTTGCCGCATTTTTCAGGTGTCTCCGCCTGCGGTGAGCTGGCCCCGGAGGAACCTGACTTGCCGGCGTAATCTGTGGCGTACCAGCCGGAGCCCTTCAAATGAAACGAGCTTTGGGAAATTAATTTATGAAGTTTTCCCCGGCATTGTTCGCACCTGGTCAGAGGGGAGTCGGATATTTTCTGCCAGGCTTCCTGTATTTTACCGCATTTTTCACATTCATATTCATAAATCGGCATGGTTTCTTCTCCCTCACTGAATATGCATTCAGACTGTTGTTCTATGGTTCAAAATATTAAGACCATTTGACCCGTTGTCAAGTGGCAAATCTGAAAATAATCAACAAATTCTGCCGGAAATATCGCCGGAG
>JBKHHL010000123.1:0-7915 GCA_046539175.1 Desulfosudaceae bacterium | reverse complement strand
CTTGGAATCCCAAGATCAACGGGGTTTTTTATTTTTTTGATGGTGGATTGGGGTTCATGAAATATCCGGGGTAATGACGCCGGCTCCGGCCACCTTATCATGATCATAAAAAACAGCGCCCTGCCCCGGAGTAATTCCAAACTGCGGCTGTTGGAAAGTTATCAGGGCTTTCTCTTCCGGGAGCGGCTCAACCAGGGCGGCGGCGGCCTGCTGCCGGTAGCGGACCCGAACGGAAAAAGAAGCTGGCGACTTATCCGGAAGCTGGCGCCAGTTGACCTGGTCGACCAGGCATTGCCGGACGTGAAGTTGCTCCCTGGTCCCGACCCGGATACTATTGGAAGCGACATCAATCCCGGCCACGTAATAGGGTTCCTCGGCCGGGCAATTGATGCCCCGCCGCTGGCCGATGGTAAACCGATGCAGGCCCTGATGAGTGCCGATAACATTTCCGGCCAGATCCTCGATCCGGCCGGGCCGGGGTGGCTGACCAGCCCGGTTTTGGATAAAATCCCCATAGGATGAGCCGGGCGGAATAAAGCAGATATCCTGACTTTCCTTTTTAATAACCGGCTCCAGTCCATCTTGCCGGGCCAGGTCCCGGACCCGGGTCTTGGTCAGATCACCCAGAGGGAAACAGACCTGATCCAGCTGCCCGCCCTTTAAAAAGGCCAGAAAATAGCTCTGATCTTTATACCGATCCCGGCCCTGCCGCAGGACAAAGCCGTTGGGACTGTCCGCTATCCGGCAATAATGACCGGTAGCGAACAGGTCGCCGCCCCGTTGCCGGGCGTACTCCAGGCCAACCCCGAATTTGATGATACTGTTACAACGAATACAGGGATTGGGGGTTTGCCCCCGGCAATATTCCCGCACGAAATAATCGATCACGCCGGCCTCAAAAGACGACCGGCAATCCAGGGTCTCCACAGGGATACCGGCCCGAAGGGAGAGCAGGTCAACCGCCTCGGCCGACAACTCGTTATAACCGGTCAGCAGGTGCAGACCAACGACATCGTCATGACACGGCCGCAACAATCGGGCAGCGACCAGGGAATCGAGGCCGCCGCTGACAAGAACATAAACCATGGAAAGTCATCGCCTGTTCCGGTTGTCGAGAAAGGCCAGCTGATCGGCCACCACGGCCGGCCTCAGCATCTCCACCCCGGCCTGGCGGGCGGCCCGGATGGGTCTCCGGTAGATACCCTCGATCTCAAGCGGACGTCCGGCTTCATAATCCAGCTTCATGCTGGGGCTATAAGCCACCATCTTCTCGGTAGCCGCCAGCATTATATCGATAAAAGAATCATCCAGTTCATGACCAAGGGCCCGGGCGGCCGCCGTAACTTCCGTCATGATATTTCGCACCAGCGCCCGGGAAGCCTCGTCCGCCACCAATTGGTCAGTGGTCGCCGCCAATACGACCGAGGTGCCGTTAAAGGCCATATTCCAAAGCAGTTTCTGCCACCTGGCCAGACCCAGATCCCCGGTAACGTCAACGGAAATACCGGCCTCCTGAAAGGAATCGGCAATGGCCCGCAGATTCGGGGTGATCCCCGCCGCGCCACCATCCCGGGAGTATTCTCCCAGGCGAACCGAGCCGAAATCCAGGTGGCTGATCCGTCCCGGCCCGACCTTGTTGCTGCACAGAAAACAAAGACCGCCGATTATGGTCGCCTCCGGCATAAGTTCAGCGACTTCGGCTTCCACGCCCAGTCCGTTCTGAAGCAGCACCACCACTCCCCCGGGCTTGGTCACCCGCGGCAGAATAGAGGCCAGGGCTTCGTTGGCGGTGGTCTTCAAGGCCACCAGGACCACCTCGCACCTGGGCATATCCCGCGGATCCTTATAAACGTTGATTTCGGTCAAATGAAAATCACCGTCTTTGGATTCCACCAGCAGCCCCTTGGAGGCGACCTGTTCGTAATCGCTGCGCAACAGAAAATGGGTATCAAAGCCATGCCGACAAAGCAGGCCACCGTAGTAGCCGCCTACCGCGCCGGTTCCGATTATGCCGTACTTCATGATAAACCTTTATTTTTCTGTTTGGGGTTGGTGCCGCCCTGATTACGGGATGGTCCCCAAAGATATCAGTGAAATACCTGGTCAGACAAAACGGGCGGCGTTGTCCTGCATGACTCTGAAATCAGCTTCGGTCAGGCCGGCTCCCAGGACGATCCGGCGGGCCGAATCTTCATCAATCAGGTCCGAAGGAGAGTGGGTGTCCGTGTTAATGACCAGGCCGGCCCCCACCTGACGAGCCAGGGCGGCCACATGTCCGTTGCTCAGGCTGTGCCCCGACCGGGCGGATATCTCCAGCAAAACGTTGTTGCGCTCGGCCTTGACGGCCTCCGCCTCGGTAAGCAAGCCCGGATGAGCCAGCAAGTCGACACCAGCCTCAATGGCCGCGCTGTTGGTACCATCCGCCACCGGCTCGACCAGGGTCTGGCCGTGGACGATAACGATTTCAGCGCCCAGGGAACGGGCTTGTTCGGCAAGCTCGGCGATCTGGGCCGGGGGAACGTGGGTTAATTCAATGCCCGGAATAATTTTTATTCGTAAAAAACGGTTCAGGGACTCGGCCGCCCTGACCAGGCGGGGCACGATGAAATCGAGATTGGAAATATCCCCGTGATCGGTCAGGCCGATGGCTTTAAGCCCCTTGAATTCCGCCCGGCGGGCCAGCTCCGACGGGACCAGGACTCCGTCGCTGAAAATGGTATGGGTATGCAGATCAATCATTTTTTCTCAAAATTTGAGGTACTCGTAAAAAAGTCCAACCCGGGAGGGCCTAGCCCCGGCGCCCTTTCTTCCAGTCAATCCGGTGAACCGACGTCATGATAAAATTCCGGAAAACGCGGCGCGATCCGGATTTAAAAAAACCCGGATTGAGACAAAAAGAGGTCCGGACGGTTACTGAATCGTTCAGCCATCATACCTTGTATTTGCCAAAGTCCTCCGGCGACAGCTTCTCAAGATAATCGGCCCACTTCTTGCCTTCCTCGCTGTCATCTTCCATCTCATATGATTTGGCGGCATCACCGGATGTCAAAGCCTGAATAACCTTTTCATCAATATATATCGGCGCCTGAAAACGAACCGACAGAGCGATGGCATCGCTGGGACGGGCATCCAGGGAGAATTCCTCTTCTCCAGACAGGAAATGGAGCCTGGCAAAAAAGGTATTGTTCTTTAAATCGCAGATATCGATTCTGGTGACTTCCGCCTTCATAAAAGTAATAAAATTTTTAAACAGATCGTGAGTCATGGGACGATCAAATTCGATCTGCTGGAGGGCCGAAGCAATGGCGGTAGCCTCCAGCAGGCCGATCCAGATGGGTACGGTCTGATCGGTTTCATCTGTTTTCAGGATAAGAACCGGAGCGTTGGCTTCTTCGTCAACCGTCAGTCCGACGATACGCACTTTACGCAGCATTGATTTTACCTCTTGTGGAGTGAGAAGAAGTGTCTACCCGCACGGCCAGGCCGGACAGGCTGTGCGCGAAACCACGATCAACCTTTACCTGGACAAGACGACCCGGTTTAATGACCGGGGTTTCCGGGCAAACTTCGGCCCTTCGAAAATTCACTACCTTGTTGCTGGAAGTGCGCCCGGACCATTGCATGCCCGGATCGGGCTGATGATCGTCTTTCGTTTTACCAGGGCGCTTGCTGTGGCCTTCGACGAGAACTCTCTCTGTCAATCCTTCCAGCATCATATTTTTGCCGAGGCTGATCGCTTCCTGACGCTCAAGTAGAAGCGCCAGACGACGTTTTTTTTCCTGCCTGGAAATCTTGCCTGAAAAAGCGGCCGCCGGCGCCTGGGGCCGGTCGGAATAAATGAAGGCGAAAATATTGTCAAAACGCGCCTCGTCCAGTAAAGTCATGGTCTGTTCAAAATCAGCCTCGGTTTCACCGGGAAAGCCGACGATAAGATCAGTGGTAATGGCCATATCAGGACGAACCTGTCGCAATCGGGACAATTTCTCCAGATAGTCAGCCCGGGTATATTTACGGTTCATCCCTTTCAAGACCCGGTCTGATCCGGACTGCACCGGCAGATGAAAATGGTCGCACAACTTATCCAGCTTTACAAAAGCGTCGACCAGTTCTCCGGACATGTCCTTGGGATGGGAGGTCGTAAACCGTAATCGCTCCAGCCCTTCAATGTCATGTACCCTGGCCAGCAATCGGGGGAAGGAGCAATGTCCTTCCTTATTGCCGTAGCTGTTGACGTTCTGCCCCAGCAGGGTGACTTCCCGGACCCCGGTTTCAACCAGAGCCCGGACCTCCCCGACAATGGAGTCCGGACTGCGACTTATTTCCCGGCCGCGCACGTAAGGCACCACGCAATAGGTGCAATAATTGTCGCAACCCCGCATAATCGTGACGAACTCGGAGATATTACCGGACGGGCGGCCCCGGGGATAGCTTGTTTCAGCTATGACATCGGTCATATTCACCTCCACCCGGGGCCGACCGTCTCTTTCCACGGCCCGGACCAGATCCGGAAGTCGGTTGACGGCATGGGTACCGAAAACTATATCAACCTGGGGAAACTTGCTCAGAATGGCACGGCCTTCCTGTTGAGCGACGCAACCACCGACAGCGACAATCAGATCCGGATTGTTTCTTTTTTCGACGGCCAGGCGGCCGATAAAACTCGTGGCTTTCTGCTTGGCTTTGGCCCGGATAGTGCAGGTGTTGACAATGACCAGGTCAGCCTCGCCAAATGACTCCACCGGCTCATACCCCCGCCGACGCAGGGCCGCCGACAGGCGGGATGAATCATACACGTTCATCTGGCAACCGATGGTGTTTATATGAAAATATCTGGCAGTCATTGGTCTCTCGATAACATTCCGAAAAATTCTATTGGGCGGGAGATAACTCATGTTCCATAAGTATATCCGGCTTCAAGTCATCCAGTATCCGATCGAATTCCGCTTCACAACCCGGTGAAACCAAGAATACCACGGAACCGCTTAGCGGGTCAATCGTTGTCATACCGGCTACCCCCTCACATCCTTCCAGCACGAACCGGAGAAAAGCGATTTCACGCCGATCAACACGATAGTAGCGCCGGGTGACGGTCGCTGGCACCTGGTGACGGTTACGATCAACCATCAGCGGCCGGACCATTTTTCAATCATCTCAAACAAGGGCTCTCTCCTGATGGGCTTCAACAACAAATCGTCCATGCCCGCTTCATAATATCCGGCCTGCTCCTTATCAACGGCTCCGGCCGTAACGGCCACAATCGGGATATGGCGTCGCGCCTCCCGGGAACCATTACCGTTTTCCCATTGCCGAACCGCCCTGGTCGCAGAGATACCGTCCATTCCAGGCATCTGCACGTCCATGAGAATCAGCTCAATGGCGTCAGGATCGTCCACATAACGGTCAACCGCGGTCTGCCCGTCCGGAACGATCTCGACCTCATACCCGGATTTGCGAAGCATGGCAGCCACCAGCTTCTGGTTGACGGGGTTGTCTTCGGCCAGCAGAATCAGGCCGGTGTCAATGGCCTTGTTATCGTCAGCCGCGGGCTGATTGACCGATTCCAAAGCAACCGGTTCCTCCTCCGCCTCAGCGGTGGTTCCTTTTTCAAGCAGAGATATAAGTAAATTCAGCAATTCTTCCCGCCGGACCGGTTTGGACAAAAAAGCCCGGCAGCCGGCCTGTTCACATTTCCTGGTATTATCCACCAGAGGTTCGGTCAAAGCGATCACCGGCGGCGCGGACAGCCCGGGCAAGGCCGCCATCTGCTCCATGAAACCACAGCCGTTTTCCGATCCCTTTGTCAGGACCGCGTCAACAATACAGACAGAAACAGGTCCCCCCTCTTCCGCGGCCTGTCGCAGGCGCTCACAGGCAATCTCCGGGGCCCGCGCGGTAACGACCCTCATGCCGGATTTTTCCAGCATGTTAACAATAATATCGGACCGGGTCTGATGAGGAATCGCCACCAGAACCTTCCTGCCGGCCAGTCCGGAAATGTCCGTGGTTTGAGACTCTTCACCGGCAGCAGCTTTCATGGTTGCCAGAAAGGAAAAAACGCTTCCTGATCCGGCCTGGCTGGAAACCTGGATATCTCCTCCCATCATCTGGGAAATCTTTTTGCAGAGAAACAGCCCCAGCCCGGTGCCGCCATATTCCCTGGATACGGAATCGCGGGACTGCCGGAAAGGTTCAAATATGGCATCCATGTTATCGGAGCTTAGACCGATACCGGTGTCCCGGACAGAAACATGAACCGCCACCGTATCCTCTGCTTGTTCAGATCCGGTCACCGCCAGGGACAGCTCAATCTCACCGGTTTTAGTAAATTTGGCGGCATTGCTCATCAGGTTCAGGAGTACCTGGCGAAACCGATGCGGATCACCGATGAGTTGCGCGGGCACATCTTCTTCGATGCGGCACAGAAGTTCAACCGGCTTGCCGTAAAGCCGGGGGCGAATCAGATCACACACTTCATAACACACCCCGGCCGGATCAAAGGGGATCTCTTCCAACTGCATCTTGCCGGCTTCGACCTTGGCTGAATCCAGAAAATCATTGATCAGCGACAGGATCACTTCCCCGCTCATCCTGATATTCCTGGCGTAATTGGTCTGCTCCGGATCCAGCTGGGTGGCCAGCAGGATATCCGTAAACCCCATGATGCCGGTTAAAGGTGTCCTTATTTCATGGCTGATATCAGCCAGCAGATTGCTTTTGGCCCGGGAGGTTTGACTGATATCCTCCATCATGGCATTGACCTGTTCCACCGTTTGTTTCAGTTTGGAGTTGGTGTTCCGCAGCTCCCGGACCAGCCGCTTTTCCCGCTCAATACGCTCTATGCGGGCCACCAGCTCCATCATCTCAAAAGGCTTGGTAATATAGTCGGCCGCGCCGGCATTAATGATTTCCACATATGAGTGGTCATAGGAATAACCGGTCATGAAGATAAAATCCAGGTCCGGCACCAGGGTTTTGGCCTCATGCATCAACTGGATGCCGTCTTTGCCGGGCATAACAATATCGGCCACGACCACGTCCAGAGAAAAATCCCTGATAATGCGCAGGGCGCTGTCCGCATCCCAGGCGACCTTGCTGTGATAGCCACGTTGCAGCAGAAACTGTTCCAGAGAATCAAGAAAAACCCTGTCATCATCAACGATAAGCACGGTTTTATTGAGATGATCTGTCATCATCGGTGTTTATCCTTTAACGCGTTCCACGTAAGCCCTGGTCCGGGTATCAACCTTCAGCACTTCCCCGGCTTCAATAAACGGCGGCACCTGCAGGTAACAGCCGGTTTCGAGTTTGACCGGTTTACTGCTGCCGGAAGCAGTATCCCCTTTAACCCAGGGATCCGCTTCCACCACCTCCAATTCGATAAAATTGGGCAGGGTAATACCGATGGGAGTATTGTCAAAAAAAAGCACGTCACAAACCACATTCTCCTTTAATAAATCCAGGACATCTTCAATCTGATCCCGGGGTATGAAGACCTGTTCATAGGTAGCCGCGTCCATGAAGCAGTAACTGTCGCTATCGGCGTATAAATACTCCATTTTGCGTTCTTCCAGGTTGGCTTTGTTGATCTTGTCGCCGCTGCGGTAGGTGTGGTCAAAGATGGACCCCGTAATCATGTTTTTCAATTTACACTTGTACAGGGCCTGTCCCTTACCGGGTTTCACGAAATCAAATTCGACTATCACGTGCGGGGCACCGTCAACTTCTATTTTTAATCCCTTTTTTAATTCACCGGCTTCAAACATGCTCTATTTACCTCCCTGGCAAGCAGATATTTTTAAATTTTATGATATCCTAAATACACTAAAAACACAAAAACAGGACAAAACCAAGTTTAACGTTTTCGTAAAAAGTCGGGATTTCCCTTATTGCGTCACCCCGGCGGAGGCCGGGGCCT
>JBKHHL010000017.1:0-24867 GCA_046539175.1 Desulfosudaceae bacterium | reverse complement strand
GGTCAGCATCTCGACCGGATAGCCCGTCACCCGGCTGACGATGTCCAGCATGGCCGACTCAATCCGACCGCCGTCAACAGCGCCTCCTGCCGCCGGAACACGGCCCGCTTCAGCCGCGCCCGATGTCGCCGCGGCCGCCCCGCCGCCGGTCAAGCTGATCAAATGAGCGCAGATCTCACCCAGGGTGCGCGTCTCGGCCAGGTCCTCTGGTTCGGCCGTCGGAATATCGGGATACTCTTCTTCAAACACCGACAAAATCTCCACCCGCTTGATGGAGTCAATGCCCAGGTCGTTTTCAATATCCATTTCCAGGGTCAGCATCTCGACCGGATAGCCCGTCACCCGGCTGACGATGTCCAGCATGGCCTGTTCGATAATCGCGGCTTCAGCCCCGTCCGACCGCGATGGAACTTCAGCCGTTTCGGATGCGGGCGCGGTTGATGGAGCGGTGGTAGGCGAGGCCGGAGACGGTTCGGACGCCACCGCCGCGGCCTCTTCCGGGGCTACCGCCGAAAACTGTTCCCGGCCGGGTAAAGAGGTCCCCTCTTTTAAAATAGTTGAACCGATGTGGCGGGTCCGTTCAATAACGACTCCCAGCGCGCGACCGGCTTCGTTTTGAGTTTCCAGGAACTTGTGATGAGCCTGGGCGGTTTGCTGTTGCAGGGTTTGCAGCGATTGCAGGCTTTCGGATACCACTTTCAAAGCGTTTCGGACCACCTCGCCATCCAGGGGAGGCGCCTGGGCGGCCGTATCCTCCACCGCAGTCGGGGCGGAGGCGTCCGTTTCCACCCGTTCCGGGGCTGCCGAGGCCGGCGGAGAAAATCGCCGGGGCGGTTCTTTGCGGTAATTGGCGCCGCAGATGGGAATCGTCATTTTCTGTTCCCGGTCCGGATAGCGCGGCAATTCCTCCCAGTTTTCCAAAAGAACCGGCCGGCCGGCCGCCGCGAAAAAAGCCAGGGTGGCGGCGATATCCTTAACCCCGAATTTTTTGCCGCCGGAGGCGTCCAGGGCCAGCGCCCGCGCCGGGCGGCCTTTCAGAATCGACTTGACCAGGCCGGTTAAAACGGTTTTCGGACCGATTTCCAGAAACAACCCGGCCCCGGCCGCGGCCATATTTTCAACCTCACTGACGAAATTCACCGGGTTCAATATCTGGCGGCCGAGGATTTGCCTGGCTTCATCCTCTTCCGCGGCATAAGGTTCGGCGGTGGTATTGGAAAAGACCGGGATCGCGGTTGGGGTGACCGCTTTCTTGCGCAGGTAATCCCGAAAGGGTTTGGCCGCGTCCTGAACCAGTTCCGTGTGAAAAGCAGCGGAGACCGGCAGTTTCATGGCCTTGATCCGATTATCGCGGCAAATGGCCGCGGCCCGGTCGATCTCTTCGGCCCGGCCGGAAAGCACGCCCTGATCATGGCTGTTGCGGTTGGCCAGCACCAGGTCAAGCTCGTTATCGGTTATGAGGGCTTCAATCGACGCCAGATCGGACCGGACCGCCAGCATGGCGCCTTTTTCACGGCCGGCGGCCGCCATGTATTTGCCGCGGGCCGAAGCCAGAGACAGAAAATCTTCCAGATTAATCCAGCCGGCGCAACACAGCGCGCTCAGTTCCCCGAAACTGTGTCCGCCCATCATGTCGGCGGTCACCCCGAATCGTTTTAAAACCGCCGCCATGCCCAGGCTGGCGGCCCCGATGGCAGGCTGGGCGATATCGGTTTGGCGAAGGGCCGCTTCGGCCTCTTCTTTATTATCCCACCGGAAACCGGGCGGAAACACATAATCGGTCAGGCGGTGTTCCGAACCCTTCCGGAATTTGGCAAACTGGCTATTGGCCATCTCGAAAATATCGTGGACCTCCGGAAAAACCGTGGCCAGATCCCTGGCCATATAGGCGTATTGACTGCCCTGCCCCGGAAAAATAAAGGCTATTTTGCTGTTTGACAGCAATTCCGAAGAGGCGCATCCGTAATAAAGCGGACCGCTGTTGAAAAAATCATCCCGGGAGTCCCGCAGCTTTTCAACCGCCTGATCGATGACACCGGCCACGTCATCGGTATGGTCCAGCACGATTAGGGCCCGGTGTTCGTCCTGGGGGGAAAACCGCTGCCGGGATTCGGCCGCGTAAAGCCGGACACCGTCAAATTCCTTACGATGGCCGGTGGCGTATTCTTCCAGGCGGTTCTTGAATTCCAGGAGCTGACCGCTCAAGTCCTTTTTGGAGACCCCGGAAAAAGCGAGGATCTCCACGGTGCCGTCCCAGGCGACCTCGGTTTTGTCGGGGGTGTATTCCTCCAGGACCATGTGATAATTGCTGCCGCCGAAACCAAACGAGCTCATGCCCGCCCGGCGGGGATGCTTGCGATTGGAGAACCAGGGTCGCGCGGTGGTGCTGATATAAAAAGGAGTTTCCTCAAGTCCCAGGCCGGGATCGGGTTCATCCACTTTCAGGGTGGGCGGAATGGACTTATGATAAAGGGCCAGGGCGGTCTTGGCCAGGCTGGCCGCGCCGGCCGCGGCCTTGGTATGACCGATCATGGATTTGACCGAACCGATGGCGCACTGATTTTTATCCCGGCCGGTATCTCCAAAAAGCTTCCGGAGAGCCTCGAACTCTTTGGCGTCACCCACCCGGGTACCGGTGCCGTGGGCCTCGATCATCTCCACCGTGTCCGGCTCCACCCCGGCGGCGAGATAGGCCCGTTTAAGGGCTCGCAACTGGCCTTCCGGCACCGGCGCGTATATCCCGGAAGAACGGCCGTCGCTGGAAGTACCCATGGCTCTTATAACGGCGTAAACGCGGTCGTTGTCTTTCTCCGCGTCAGCCAGGCGCTTGAGCACGAACAGTCCCAGGCCTTCGCCCAGGACGGTCCCGTCGGCGTCCTTGGAAAAGGGACGGGCGTCGCCGGAAAAGGACAGCACCGAGGTCTTGGCAAAACACATGTGCATGAAAATATCATTGAGCGTGTCAACCCCGCCGGTTATCATCATATCGCTGTTGCCCGCGGCCAGCTCCATAACGGCCAGATGAATAGCGGAAAGGGAACTGGCGCAGGCCGCGTCGGTAGCGCAATTAGTGCCGCCCAGGTTAAACCGGTTGGCGATCCGGCCGGCCACGACGTTTCCCAGCAGCCCGGGGAAGGAATTTTCCTGCCAGGAGACGTAAGAGTCCGCGATCTGTTCCATGACCTGCTGCTTCTGCTCCTCGGAGACGCCGGCATCAGTCAGGGCTTTTTCCCAGTGAGGAAAACCCAGTCGGGCGCTCAAGGGTATGACCAGCTCCTGGGTACCGGTAATTCCCAGGATCACCCCGGTTCGTTCCCGATCCCAGGGCCGCCCGCTCTCGCCGTAACCGGCATCTTCCAGGGCGCGCTTGGCCACCACCAGGGATAATAACTGCGAGGTGTCGGTCGCCTCCAGCATATTGGGAGGCAGACCAAATTCCGTGGGATCATAAGAGATCGGGGACAGGAAACCACCCCGTTTGCAATAAGTAAAATCGCCCTTGCCCGGGTTTTCCCGGTAGTAGTCCGCGGCTGACCAGTGAGTTTCCGGCACCTCGGTGATGGCGTCTTCGCCGTGAAAAAGCAGCCGCCAGTATTCTTTCAGATTGCCGGCTTTGGGAAAAAGACTGCCGATTCCCACGATGGCGATTTTACGGTCATTATTATTGTTAGTGCCCTTGCTCACTATGCTCACCTTTCTGTGTTATTTGACAAGCCGTCAACTTTGACTATACGACCTGATATCGGCCATTGTCAGGGGGACCGTTCTGGAAGCCGCCGCCGGTACCTCCTGTCCCTGCTGGCGCAACCAGCCCGAACGGGTCACCACGGCCGCGCCGAATAAAAGATTCCGGGCCACCGTAGCCACGTCCCGATTCTCGATACCTTCCAGGAAACTGCCCCGGACCCATTCGTTAAAAGCGCCCATGGCCGGACCGCACCAGATCTGATAATCAATTTTACGGTCTTCTTCTCCGACAATGCCCCAGGTGGAAGAACGGCCCAGGTAAGAGCGAAACACCAGGGCCATTTTGTGCCGGGGCTCTTTTTCCGCCCGCTCCACCTGGCGGGGATCACGCTGGAGAAAAAATTTCCGGGTCTCGGCCCACTCCTCTTCAAAACTTCGGCGCAACAAATTCTGCTCGATATCCTGCCGCTCTTTTTCCGGAATGGATTGATACTGATCATACCGGAAATAAAAATCATACAGCTTGGCGGCCCGCATGGCAAACATGGTGCCCCGTTTGAGTACCTGAACCTTGCCGCCCGTTTCAAACATATCCGCTGCCGGGGCCATGGTCACGTCCGCCTGGCCGGCCTCCACCAGCATCTTGCGGACGGTTTCGGTGACACCGGCCTCGACGCAGGCTTGATTGACGGAGCCGGTTACCACGTAAGCGGCTCCCATGGCAAAGGCCGCGGCCGTGGATTCGGGCGTGGCTATGCCGCCCCCCAGGCCGACGGGAAGCGGTTGTTCATATCGATATTGCTCGCAAATAGTGTCCCGCAGGGCCAGCATGGTCGGCAACAGGGCCAGGGCCGGTCGATTGTCGGTATGGCCGCCGGAATCAGCCTCGGCGGTCAGGGCGTCGGCCATGGGAATTTTTCCGGCCAGGGCCGCTTCCCCGGCGGTGATCGATCCTTCCTTCTTCAGCCGGGAGACAATCTTTTCCGGGGGAGGCGTAAAAAAACGGGTGGCCACTTCCACCCGCGAGACCTTGGCCACGATCCGGTTGGGGATAACAATCCGGTCATTTTCATCGGTATGAATCCCTTTGAGCCGGTAACGCACAATGGACGGTGTCAGGCGCATATAGGCCGAAGCGCTGATTAAACGGATATTCTGGCGCAGATACAGATCGACAATGGCATCTTCCAGGGCCGGGTCACCCGGCGAATGAATCAGGTTGAATCCAAAGGGCAGGTCTCCGAGTTTCTGCCGCAGCTCAACAATGGCCGCTTCCACCTTATCCGGAGCCAGGCCGGCCGCGCCGAAAAAACCGACCATACCGGCCCTGGCGGCGGCTTCGACCATCCTGACCGAGGTGATACCATTGGCCATGGCGCCGGCCACGTAAGCGTAGCGCAGGCCGATCATCTGCTTGAAATCAGGATCACCAAAATTTTCGGGCGCCAAAGGTGGAACATAGCCGAGCAAAGGCTTGCCCGCTCCTGAAGAATCCGCTTCTGATCCCAGGCAGGCGCTGCCGGTAGTGGCGACACCGGGCCCGGACGGAGTTGATACCAGGTAAACCGGCCTGGCCACCTGAAATAAGGCTTTTCGCAAGGCCGCGGTACCGGTTTCCGGTTTGGCCCCGTTATCGTCCTGCCAGAAAGCTGAAAAAGTCATGCCCTTTCCTCTTGGCCAGAAAAGCTCTATAATATTACGGATAGCCGAAATATCCGGGTTAATCCGGTAATTATCAAAATTTTTTCAAAAATTGTCAAGGTCTTTTTAGGCGCCACCCGGCTCCAAAGCCGCTCCGGCCTTGCCTGGCCGCGGCCACATCCCGGACAGGCTTATCTGAGAATTCATCTCGGGTGGAAACGGGCGTGAACCTTTTTTAAATGACTTAAAGCGACGTGAGTGTAAATCTGCGTGGTGGCGATATCGGCATGCCCCAGCATGGTCTGGACGGAGCGCAGGTCCGCGCCCCCTTCCAGCAGGTGGCTGGCGAAGGAATGACGCAGGCTGTGAGGAGTAACCGTTTTCTGAATCCCGGCCGTCCGGGCGTATTTTTTGAGCAGCTTCCAGAACCCCTGGCGGGTCATGGGATTGCCCCGCCAGGCCACAAACAGATAAGAACTGGTATATTCCTTCAACAATCCCGGCCGGGAATTTTCAATGTAATCCACCAGCCTGTTTCGGGCATAAGCCCCGATCGGAACCACCCGCTCCCGGGCGCCCTTGCCGTAAACTCTGACGAAAGAGACCTC
This sequence comes from Desulfosudaceae bacterium, assembly GCA_046539175.1. Taxonomy (GTDB): domain Bacteria; phylum Desulfobacterota; class Desulfobacteria; order Desulfobacterales; family Desulfosudaceae; genus CAYTQK01. Next base: position 18,931 of record JBKHHL010000017.1, on the reverse strand, counting down.
GGTATTGACGTTCTGCAGCCGGATGCCGACCAGTTCGGAAACCCTCAGTCCGGCCGCGTAGAGCAACTCCAGCATGGCCGCGTCCCGTCTGCCTTTGATGGTGTTGGTATCAGGAGTATTCAACAACAGGGCGATTTCATCAACGTTCAGAACATGGGGCAGCTTAAGACCGGTTTTGGGAAGATCGACAATGGTGACGGGATTGCCGGAAATAATCTTTTCCTGGACCAGGTACTTGTAAAACCCCCGTAAAGCCACCAGGTGCCTGGCCCGTGACCGCTTGTTGAGCCCGGCGTCGCGGAGATCAATAAGATATTTCAGAATGACGGTGGTATCATCCCCGGAAACCCCGGCCAACCCGTTTTTCTTTAAAAAGCCGGCATATTTGACCAGATCCCGGGAGTAGGCCGCCAGGGTATTGTCGGACAAGCCCTTCTCAACCAGAAGATAATTTATATAAGCGTCAATCAGGCTGTCCAGCGAATCCATCAGGGTATCTCCATGAGGTCACTGTTGGTCCGGTTTAACACCTCGGCGCCGCCCGCCCGGACAACCACCATGTTTTCCAGCCGCACCCCGCCCCAGCCGGGCAAATAGATACCGGGTTCCACGGTAAAAACCATGCCCTCTTCCAGAACGGCCGGGCTGATGGAGCTGACCCGGGGAGCTTCATGAATGGCCAGACCCACTCCGTGCCCCAGGCCATGAGAAAAATAATCACCGTAACCGGCCCGCTCGATGACTGTTCTGGCGGCCTTATCCACGGCCCGGGCCTCGACTCCCGGCTTGATGGCGGCAATGGCCTCTTGTTGGGCGGCATAAACGGTTTCATGAACTTTTTGATAGTCCTGATCAGCCCGGCCCCACACAAAACTCCGGGAAATATCGGAGCAATAGGCTTTGACAACCACACCCCAGTCAAACAGGATCGGCCGGTTTTTTTTCAGGTGTTGCTCCCCGCAAACCGCGTGAGGACGGGCGCTGTTATCACTGAAAGCTGCAATGACAGGAAAAGAGAGGGCGTCTGCCCCGGCTTCCCGCAATCGTTTCTCCAGAAGCCAGGCGGCCCTTTTCTCAGTTATCCCCGGACGCAACTCCTCGGCCAGAAAATTTTCAAACACGTTTTCGGCCAGAACCAGGGCCTCTTTGATGCGAGCCAGCTCCCGCTCGTCTTTTCGAGCGCGGAGTCTGTCCAGAGTCTCGTCCATCGGCTCCAGGGCAATCCCGGTTTCAGTCGCTTTCCACTGGTCACATATTTTCCGTGACGTCTCCAGGGTCAGGCGCCGGGCTTCAACTCCCAGCCGGAGACTGTCGGGATTGCCCAGCAGGGACGGAAGTTCCGCGGCCAGGCCGCGGGTGTAACAGATCACCTCATAACCGTCGGCTTCAGACTCGGCCTGGGTCAGGTAACGGCCGTCTGTCGCCAGGATCAGCCTGTCCGGAGTGATTAAAAGCGCCCCGGCCGTTTCATCACAGGCTCCATCCTGTCCCGTGAAGCCGCTCAAATAGTGCCGGTTCTCATCTGACATGACCAACAGCGCCTCAATACCCGCCGCCGGAAAATTATCCCGCAAACGCCGCAGGCGGCTGCTAATAATTTCATCCATAATTCTTTCCTCGATCGTCCAACCATCTGCCGCTGAGCTCAGGCGGATCGGTTATTAGCATAATTTTTCTGGAATTAAGGCAAGCTTTTAGCCCGCTGGTAAGCCTGGGCCGCTTCTTCGGTCCGGCCCATGGCCTCGAGATAGTCGCCCAGGGCCCGGTAAGAGGCGGCTTTTTCAGGCAGAACCCGTTCCATCTCAATCGCGGGCAGGCCGAACCAGGCCATCAGGGCCAGACCGGCGTCGGTGGCGGCCGGGTAACGCTCCAGCCCGGATTGAAGAACTTCCCGCCCCTCCTTGATTCGATCTTGTTCCATCAGGGCGGCGGCATAATTCAGGTACACCCCGATATCCCGCCGGCTGAACTCAATACCGGCCCGCAGCAGCCTTTCTCCGGGTCCGCCCGGATCTCCTCCTTCCCCCCTCCCCTCAGCCTGTCGCCGGAATAAAAAATAGCCGGCATCCTGCAGCAGAGACACCTTCAGGGGATGCCGGCGAATGGCCCGCTTATAATGATGCCTGGCCAGGTCGGGTTCATCCAGCAGTGCCGCGCTGTTGGCTGCCGAATGATGGTAAACGGCGTTCCAGTGATCTGCCCCGGCCGCGCGCGCTGCCGCCCGGTGCAGAGCGCGCAGATCGTCATTGGTCAGATCGGCCGTTAAGGGAATGTTCCGGTAACCGGAAAAATAATAATTGGCCAGCAGCACCCCTCCCTGAAACCGGGCGATAAGCAGAAAAAAAATCAGAGCCGCCGCTCCGGGCAGCCATTTAGGGACAGTCACCGTGGGCAGGTAGGTCGGCCGGGAACCGCCGTGAAAGCGGGTATGAGCCGCCGACACCGCCAGGGCCAGGATAAAGAAAAAATAAAGCCCGTTGGCGCCGAGCTGCAGGTTGAAATCCGTCAGGGAGTGCAACAGAATGGATAATATCCCCGTCAGGCAGCCGGCAAAAATATAAATGGCCGTTCTTTCATGCCGACCTCGCCAGGAACGCCAGGACACCAGGAGAATCCGGAACAGGGTCACGGTCAACAATACCATCAGCACGGCCCCGCCGGTAGCCATAAAACCGATATAATCGTTATGAACGTATTCCAGCAGATTGTGGCCCGGCACCGTCCGATAGAGGGGATAAATATATTGAATCGTGCCCAGGCCGGTCCCGAACAGAAAAAAATCACCAATAATCCTGAAATGATCAGGCCAGCGATCCAGACGGCCGACGCTGATCGCGCCGCCGGCGTCGCGAATCTGATCGAATCGTTCAAAAATCAGGTTCCAGACTTCGGTTCCGGTCAGCATCAGGATACAGGCGAACAGCGCCGCGGTAATCAAGCCGGTTTTTTTGCCGGTGGTCCGCCGGATCAGCCAGAACGATAAAACCCCCATGGACAGGGTCAGCGAAAGGATGCCGCCCCGGGACAAGGTGAAAAAAACGGAGGTGCCGATAAGAATGGCGGCGATGCCGTAGAGCAGATGGGCGTTCAGCCGGGGATGAGCGAAAAAATCCCGCAGCCGTTCCAGCCTGCCCGGGGCGGTCGAGATCGGCCGATAAAGCAGAAACATGATAAAAACCAGGGGGAACAGCATCTCCATCAGCCCGGCGTAGTGGTTACGATTGACATAAGGCCCCACTGATCGCGGGCCGTTAACCGACTCTCTGATCCAGAGGACCTTCTCATGGGGAAAAGGATAATTCAGATACCGGGTCAACAGCTGCACAATCACGAAAAAAGCGAGCAGGCCCGCCATTACGGCCAAAACGACCAGGGTTCGTTTTAACAGCACCCGGTCGGTCAGCAATTGAACGGCCACCGCGTAAAAAACCAGGTAGGAGAGGAAGCGCATTAATTCCAGAACCGTGGCCCGGGGATGGAGGGATAAAGGCATCCAGGCGGCACCGTCAATTGCCCCGGCCGTCTGATGGTAAATCCGCCAGGCTTCCGGCGAAAGCACGCGGACCAGCCCGGGCGGCAGGGGGATGACCTGGAACAACAGGTAGCCGGCAATCATTAACAGAAGAAACAAGCCGGGCGGACGGTACAGTGGAGCGCCCCGGGACGGCAGGAAGAGCAACAGAGCGGAAAGGCCGATCAGAATTTCCATGACGGCGTATGACCAGGCTTCAACCGTACCAAAGGCCAGGGGAGCAAAAACCAATACCGCCAGAAAGCAGTAGTATGATAATTTTTTACGAGTCAAGGCTCAACCGATACTTACCAGCAGATGTTACCAGCCGCTTCCGCGCCGCGAACCAGCAGCTCCCGAGCCATCAGACCGGCCGGGCATTACCTGGACAACTTCAGGACTCATCGGCATAATAACCGTGATAGTACTGATTATAATAATAAGAACCTTCCTTCTTATTATCCACGGCATTGACAATGTATCCCAGTGTCCGGGCTTTAATGGTGGCCAGCATCTTTTCCCCGCGGCGCAGGGACTCGTAAGTGGACACGCCGGAACGTATTACCAGCAGGGTCTGGTCCACCACCCGGCTGATCAGGTTGGCGTCGGTCACGTTCATCATCGGCGGAGAATCAATAATCACGTAATCATATTTTTCCTGCAGTACGCTGAGGGTGGACTCCAGGCGGGAAGAGATCAACAGCTCCGAAGGATTGGGCGGCACCGGACCGGACGTCATGACATGCAGAAAAGGTGTCTCCGGGGACTCCTGAATAAACATTTCCGATTGCCCGGCCAGAAAAGAGCTCAATCCTTTTTCATTATCCATTCCAAAGATATTGTGGATTCTGGGCCGGCGCATATCAGCGTCAAGCAGCAGCACCCGGCGTTCAGACTGGGCGAAAGTAACGGCCAGGTTAACCGCGGTGACGGTTTTGCCGGTAGTGGGGTTCATGCTGGATATGAGCAGGCTCCGGGAATCCTCATCCCGCGAGGACAGCAGTACCGCCGTTCGCAGGGATTTATAATTCTCGGCAATGACTGAACGGGGTGAATCCCGCACGATGTGTTCAATGGGACTGTCAGAATCCTTCAAAAACGGCACCATGCCCAGCACCGGCAAGCCCAGACGCGCCTCGGCGTCTTCCATGGTTTTAACGGTATTATCCAGATATTCCAGAAAAAAAGCCAGGCCAACCCCCAGCATCAGGCTCATCACCAGCCCCAGCATCAGAGTTCGCTTAGGACGCTTATTCAACGGGTATTCCGGAACGGTAGCCTCTTCCACCACCCAGACATCAATGGGCTGACTGGAATCGGTCACGTCAAATTCCTTGATACGCCGCAGCATCCGGTCATATAGCAAGGAATTGACATCCACGTCCCGTTTCAATATCTCATACTGAATTAATTTATCGCTCATTAACGAAGCTTTCTGCTTATTTTCCTCAAGTAAAGCTTCAATGCTGTCGGCTTTTTCACGGGCCATTTCATACTTGTTTTTAATGGATTGAATAACGCCCCGAATTTCAAGATTCATTTTCTGGCGCAGGGACTCCAGATCTTCCTTGGCCCGGATCATACGGGGATGTTTGTCTCCGATGGATTTGGACAGCCGTTTTATTTCCTGCTCCTGTTCAATAACCTTGCGGCGCAGATCACGTACGGTTTCGCTCTCAGTTACCGCCGGCAGATTCAAGGCTTCAGACAGAGAAATACGATTTATTTCCTGGTACAGGGATTCCAGCTCCCCTACTTCGGCCTGGGCCCGGGTTAAGCGGCGGCTCAATTCGGCGATCCGCTCAGGATACATGGCTTCTTCGTCATCAACCGTGTAAATATCCTGTTCATTTTTATACTGCTGCAGTTTTCGTTCGCTGGCCTGCAGTTTCTCCTGCTGCATGGCGGCCTTATCTTTCAACCATTCCAGGGTTTCCGCGGTGGATTCCGTGCGCATCTCCAGCAAAAAGCCCTTGTAGGCGGCCGCCACGGTGTTAACAATATCAGCGGCCAGCTCGGGATTCTTTGACATAAACGAAACATTGACGACGCTGCCGCCGTCACGATCGCTTTCCACGGTGATCCCCTCGCTGATCATCATGACCAGGGCCTGGACGCGCCGCTCTTTTTCCTCAGCCTCGGTCATCTCGTCGTCTTTCAGGCTCTCCTCATCGACGAAACCGGCCAGCCGGAGGCTCACCGCGACCAGCTCCTGAACCCAGTTGATGGCCTTGTCAACCAGGGATAACTCAGGCTCCAGTTCCGGTAAATAACGACGATAGGTTTCATCCAGGTTCAGTTTTTCCACCACCTGCCGGGCCACTTTTCTGCTTTTGATGACCTGGGTCTGGGTGGTCAGAAAACCGGGATTATTATTAGTCATGCGCGCGTCGGTAATAAAAGAGGGGGTGGTGTCCCGTTCGATCAGCAGCTTGGCGGAGGCCCCATACATGGGATCACCGGAAAAAGCCCGGATAACGATCAACGGTAGGCTGATAATAAAAATCAGCAGAATAATATATTTCCGGCGTTGCAATACCCGCAGGTAATCTTTTAAATGAACTTCCTGCTCCTGAATATCCTGTTCATGTTCCATGAATTCTGTTCCCGGTCAGAATTGAAAATTTATACGACCCTTGACATCAGCGCGACCGTCCTTCCTTGAAAGGCGCTCACTCCACCCCAAAAAACCCGGCCGACGCGGTTAAATCACCTCGTCAGATCAGAAATAACTTTCCGGCACGACGATAACATCATTGGGCCGCACCTCCATATCCATACTGACATCTTTTATGAGGTGTTCCTTCCCCTCACGATTCCTGATAATCCTGGTCCGGGACGACGAAGCCTTATCGCTGGGGCCGCCGGCCATGGTCAGAGCCTTGATAACTGTCAAGCCTCTTTCATAATTGTACACATCCGGCCTTTTTACCTCACCGCTGACGTAAAAAACGTCTTTTTTGGGAATATAGACGTGATCGCCGTCACGCATGATGACATTCTGTGAAGCCTGGCCGTCTTCCATAAGTTGGGCCAGGTCAACCTGTACCGGCAAATCTTTCTTCAGCCTGTCCTGATGCTGAATGATGGCTGTTTCGGTGGCGTCCCTGGTCAGTCCGTCGGCCTGAGAAATAAGTTCCAGCAGGGTGGTCTGACTCTGAATTTCATACACCCCGGGTTTTTTAACTTCACCCAGAATGGTGACTTTGCGGCTCCGGAAATCTTCCACGTAGATATTGACCTGGGGATTGACAATATACCCGTCATCCAGCAGGGCCTCGATCTTTTCCTCCAGCTCCTTGACGCTGAGATCGGTTGCTTTAACCCGCCCCACCAGGGGCATAGTTACCGTGCCATCGCCACTGATACGCACCGTGGTTTTCAGATCGGGCTGCTCATACACGGAAATGGTCAGGACATCGCCCTCACCGAGTTGATAATTAATTGCCAGGGCCGGTATTGCAAAACCGGCTACCAGAACCATCCCGACCAAGCCGGCAAGAAGCCATCGCGTGGGCGCATATTTTAAAGTCATGACATTATACTCTTATCTTATAAAATCCAGGTTCAGCGATAAACGCGGCACTCAACGCAACCATCAACAGGCAAACAATTATTGTCTTTTATAACCGGATTTTTTGCAAGGACAAAATTGAACGCCTCCGGGGCATAAAAAAAACACGGCGCCAGGCGCCGTGTTTTTAGTCACTGATCATAAACCATAAACAGCATATTAACGGTAAAAATTGGCCCGGACAAAGACCGTGTTGTCGGTATAATCCAACCCGGAATAATTAGAATCCCGGTCAGTATAGATATAAGCCAGGTCAAACGACAGCCAGTCCGTGGCTTCGTACTTCAGGGACGGTGATAAGCTGATTTCAGTGTCTTCCCGTTCCTTGAGAGTTCGCAGATCGTCTTCATAACCGTATTCGTCAAATGTCCACATAGCTTGACCATTGAAATGCAGCTTACTGGTCATATCGTAATCAACCGCCAGGCCAATCATGTTGGTCAGGATATGAATAGGCATATTACTGGTCAAATTATCGGCATCAACCTTTGAGCCCAGGGCTTCATCATAGCGACGGGAAACATTGAGCGAAAGGCTGGTCTTGGCGGTCAGGTCATGATCCAGCACCGCTTCCGCCATCCAGGTATCCACATCGGTCAGCTGGGAGGAATCATATACTTTTTTGCCATAGCCGCCCTTGATCCGACCACTGGATTTCCCGGTCATTTCCCAGCGGACACCGCCGAAAAAACGGTGTTCGTCGCTGTCAAGATCATTGCTGCTGTAATAAAGATTGGCGTAATTATACTCGGTAAACAGGGTTACCTTGGAGGTCAGGTGAAACCCGCCGGACAGCGCCCAGGCATGATCAACCCGGTCGGCATGATCATTTCCGGAAGCATCATAATCTAAAATATAATTGGAATAATTCAGTCCGACGCTCAATTTCTGGGTCAGGTCAACATCCGTCATAACCTTGAACAGATTGGCGTGGTACTTGTCATCTATGGAAAAATTCCGGGATGAAAGCGCGTCGTGACTTCGTTTGTACTGCTCGATCATCCGCAGAAGCAGTTTGTTGCGGGTATTGTACTGCAGATAACCATCCACGCGATGGCTGACCATGTTGTCGTCGCTGTGGTCATCATAAAACTCAAACTGCGGACTGTAGAGCAAATAACCCTGAAAACGGCGATCATTGCCGGGAAAATAGGGTTGAACCGACATTCCCCCGGGCGCGGCCGTGGTGGTGGACACTTCCACCAGTCGCTGGCAGCTTCCCGGCAGGGCCGCCCAGATACCGGGCGTGAGATACGTCGCCCAGACATCTTCCTCGTCATCGTCATCAGAGTTTTTGTAAAGATTGGATTTATACATCTCGGTCAGGGAGAAAAAACCATGCAGCCGGCCGCATCCTTCGAAAACATCCTGGCCGTCAATGCCTTCCTGTTCCTCCTCCGGGTGATGATAAATAAAACGCGGGGCTCTTTGTTCGTCGGTATGACAATCCTGTTCGTCGCAACCCGAAACGACCCTTATTCTGCTGCTGTCCGTCATTACTCCGGCGATCTCCTTATCCGGCGAGGGCATTGCCCGAACGGTAACAGATTTAGACCGGGAAGGCTCGATGTCACCCAGTTGCCAGGTCAGTCTGGTTTTACCCTGAACGGGATCGTCCCGGCTTATCTCCGGAGAGTCAGCCTGGCCGGCATTTTCAGCGGGCGGGTGCCATTGCAGCCACTCACCCAGAATGTCTTCACAGATTACGTCGGTGGCGGCGGCGCTGCCATAATTGGTTACCTGAATAGACCAGGAAACCGGTTCCCCCGGCACTACCCGGCAGCTTTCCGGGCTGACCCGCGTCGCCAGTTCGGCCATGGTATTGAACAACGGCTCGGCGTGGACCGTGATATCCCTTTTACGGATATTGACCGGCTGGTCCCGGTCTTCATCGCCGGCCAGCTTGGCGGCAGCCAGGTGGTGAATAAAACGGGCGGTCACTGTCATGCCGGCCGGGGTAGCACAGGTTTTGCGCAAATTAAAACTCAGGCTGCCGCCCTCGCTCAGCGGCTCCACCCGGCCGGGTTCATTATCAAAGGAAAAGTCAACCCGGCCCGGCTCCTCCACATTAACCCGTGGGGACACCCCCCCGAATCCGGTTGCTTCAAAATCGCCCAGGTAGGCATAGTGATCATCGAGACCGAGGCTTATCTCCAGATCATAAATGTCTTCCGGCCTGGTTTTTTCAATAATGACACGGGCTTCATATTCACCGCACTCCTGCACGGTTTCGGGTAACTGTAAAAGGAGTTCAAGACCGAGATTAGCCCCGCTGCCTTGGGGCTCTTGTTCCGGCGGTCGCAGAACCAGGGGGGTCGGGGCGGCCTGAAAGCTATCACCACAATCATCGGCATAGTCAGGTTCGAAGACTACAGCCCGTTTCGGCAGGCGCTCGTCAGCAGCCGCGTCAATGGCCAGATCAAAGGAAAGTGTAAGTGAGCTGTCGGGGTTGATCTCCCGGCCGCAGCTAAAGACCCCCGCCGCGGCGTCATAGTCGAAGTCCGGGGAGACATTACTGACCGTGGCGGGAAAATTCTCCAGGTTGGTTTTGATGATAAGATCGTTGGCAGTCCCCTGCCCGGAATTGACAAAATCTATTTCAACCGGACTGGTCTGACCGGCCTTTATTTTTTCCGGTGACGCCGTAAGATCATATTCAATTTCCGGTTGAGGAGCCCGGACAAAAAAGTCGTACCTGTCGATAGGGCGGACGGCGTAAAGCTCATCAGTAAGAACGGTAACTGAAAGGTCGTCGCAGGCCACTACTTTAAGGTTAAAGGAATAGGAGGTGGCTGATTCTTCGGAGGTATCAAGGGTCGGAGGAAGTTCATCAATAAGAACCGAAATTTTCCGGGCGCGCTCGTCATAGCGGGTTTCAACATTGTTGCCCGTCAGATTACCCTGGTAATCCAGGCCGCGGCCCCACATCACTCCACCCTGCAGGTTGTTCAGGGAGCCGGAATGGGTATTGTCAATCCGGACCCGAAAGGTAATAACGTCGCCGTACTCCAGACGTGGTGTGGCGGTGGGCGGAATTGGCCGGCCATTGATGGCGATTGCTTTTAAAGAAGAAGTGATGCTTTCCGGAACGGTTGTTACCCGGGAAGAAGCCGGATCGTTTTCATCGGATCCAAGAGCGGCTGATGTTAAAAACAGACAGGAAGACAGGAAAACAAGTACAGCACAAGAAAAACAAGTAAGACGCTTCATTATAACCCTCTTGCCTAAACTTTTTTTTGAACAAAATCATTTTTTGTTCTGTTGACCGCCTCCTGTAATACGGGTTCACGCGCCTGGTTCCGGCCAACCAGATGGCGAAAAGCAGAGGATGCCGGCTTTAAATAATTGCCTGCCCTGCTAAACCGGCCAGCTGCCCCCTGAAGGATCAACCTACTGCTCAACCGCGTCATTTACCAGTCTATCCGGGCGCGGCTGCCAGCCGGCCTGCTTGTAAATATCGCGCCACTCTGTTGTTCTGCAAAAAAAGGTCCGCTATAAACTTATGGTTGAATCGGGCTGATCACCCCTCCCCCACGATTTGTAAAAGCATCGCTGTTGCCGATACGTGACGCTCCCGCGGCTAACAAGGCCGGTTGCGGAATCGATTGGCGGGCATAAACATGTCCGAAACCTTCGGACGACTCAACCGCTCCGGTGTCTGTTTCGGGCTGATACACGGCCACCACTGTTGCCGGCGGAATGCTGAACCAGCGCACCACCTGCACCACCAGATTCCTGTCGGCGTCGGCCTCCGCGAATTCTTGCAGCAGATCTTTTTTGGAATAGCCCTGTTTCAGCATGAAATCACAGGTTTCATAAATATTACCGCTGCTGTTACGCCATTTGATCAGGTACCCCAGCACGGTGGTAGCGGCAATGCCGTTGGCATCAAGCGCCAGCAAAGCGGTTTTCGAAGGCATCGGCCCTTCCATGATGTGAAAAACGATCTCCTCTTCCGAGACCCCGGCCTTTAACAGGCCCGCCACGATGGCCTCAGCGGCAACATCATTCCGCATGGCAGCAGAGATTATTTCCGGAACCGGAACTCCCTCTTTGGTCAGCATGGGAATCGCAGTGGACGCGTCACCTTCCTCAAAAGCCGATTGCGGCAGGGTCTCGCTGTAGGACTCGTCCCCGTCAGCGGCTCCGCCCATGCCCGGCCAACCGACCATGATCGCCAGGGCGACAACCGTCAGAAATCGTTTTATCATGCCAGCCTCCCACGCCTGATAATATTAAATTTATACTTATAAATAATATTTTATATCATTATAAGGTGTGTTTTGTCAAACAAAAACCACAACAACGGGTGTCATTTCATGAAATATCCGGGCTAAAACTGAAACACGGCGCCAACGTAATTCTGTTCTTCCTCCGTCAAAAAAGCATTCATGGGCAGGCTCATGATTTCCCGGCTGATCATTTCCGCCACCGGGAAATCCCCTTCTCCGTGACCCAGATACTGAAAACATTCCTGTAAATGCAGCGGCATGGGGTAATGCACCGCCGTGGGTACCCCCGCCGCCGCGAGCTTGGCTTGCATCGCTGCCCGATCGGGCACGCGGATGGAATACTGGGCCCAGACCGAGGTCCGGTCGTCCCGGACCACCGGCGTGATTACCCGGTGCCGCAGGAGTTCGGTATACCGATCCGCCACCTGCCAGCGGGCTTTGATCTCGTCGTCATAATGATTCAGCTTGACCAGCAGGATGGCCGCCTGAATGGTATCCATGCGACCGCCGATGCCGATATATTTATGCCGGTACCTTTCCCCCTGGCCATGCACCCGCAGGCTGCGAATCTTGGCCGCCAGATCATCCGAACCGCAGAAAACCGCCCCGCCATCGCCGTAGCATCCCAGAGGCTTGGCCGGGAAAAAACTGGTACAGCCCAGTTCACTCAGGTTGCAGCTCTGCCGGCCCTGATAGGAGGCACCGAAACTCTGGGCGGCATCCTCGATAACCGGCAGCCCATGTTTTGCCGCCACCGCCTTAATAGCGTCCATGTCCGCCGGCTGACCGAACAGGGAAACCGGCATAATGGCCCGGGTCTTGTCAGTCACGGCCGCCGCGATCCGGGAAGCGTCGATATTATAGGTGTCTTCCTCGATATCCACGAAAACCGGCCGGGCGCCCAGATGAGCTATCATTTCCGCCGTGGCAATAAAGGTAAAGGGGCTGGTTACAACCTCGTCGCCCGGCCCGATGTCCAGGGCCATCAGGGCCAGCTGCAGGGCGTCGGTGCCGGAGGAACAGACCATACAATGGGGCGCCCCGGTAAAATCCGCCAGGTCCGTCTCCAGCTCCGGTATCTGGGGCCCCATGATATATTGCGATTTTTCCAGAACATCCCGCGTGGCCGCGTCGATTTCATCCCGGTACAAACGGTACTGGTAATTAAGATTGGCAAAATCAATTTTCATAAACATTATCCCGTCAATTTTGGTCAGCCCGGATATTTCATGAATTTTTTCGACTTCGGTTAAGTCAGGTTATAAAAAACCTTCATACCTCATATTTCCATCGCACGCAACAATAACGAACTACATTGAAATAATGCGTTAAGTAATGCTTTTCAAAAAATTTCATGAAATATCCGGGTTAGCCCGGTTATTTCACGAGTCGATTTGGGCCCGAGCCCTTGGCTCCACCTGCAAGGCGCAGAGCGCGAAGCTGTAGTAATCTACCGCGAGCGGCCTGTAACACAGCAGATGCGCCCAAGGCGACTCGCCCGAAGGGTGAATTTTTTCGACATCTAAATGGTTAAAATTTCATAAACGGCCAACGACAATTTGTATTTTAAAAAATTAAGAAATTATCAATAACCATATCAAGTCTATTGGTTAAACAACTATAGCCGAAAAAATTCATGAAATATCCGGGTTAGGCGGCAAGTTAAAACAACTTAGACATCTTGCTGCCTTATATAGCTCCGCCCTTTGTTAAACACCGGCGTCAGGTATCAGGTATCGCGGGCCATGTCTTCGATGCCCAGGGTGGCTTGCCAGCCCAGCTCTTTCCGGGCCAGGGAAGGGTCGGCGTAACAGCAGGCGATGTCGCCGGGCCGCCGATCGACGATGGTATAGGGAATCTTTTGACCGCGGACGGCTTCAAAGGCGTGGATCATCTCCAGCACGGAATATCCCCGGCCGGTACCCAAATTGTAAATTACCAGGCCGGGCTTGCTGAACAATTTCTCCAGGGCGTGAAGATGTCCGCGGGCCAGATCCATGACATGGAGATAATCCCTGACCCCGGTTCCATCCGGGGTATCATAATCATTCCCGAAAACAAGCAGTTCTTTCTGGAGGCCGCTGACTACCTGGGCGATAAAGGGCATGAGGTTATTGGGTGTACCCCGGGGCTCCTCGTCGATGAGACCGGAGGGGTGGGCGCCGGCCGGATTGAAGTAACGCAGCAGAGCTATGTTCCAGGAAGGATCGGAGGCATGCAGATCCTCGGCGATCTGCTCAATGAAGCGCTTGGTTCTGCCATAGGTATTAAAAGGCCGGGTGGGAGCGGATTCGTCAATGGGCACGGTGTCCGGCTCACCATATACGGTGGCCGAGGAACTGAAAATCAGGTGGCGCGTTCCCGCCTGACGCATGGCGGCGAAAAGGGTAATAGATCCGGAGACATTGTTATCGTAATACTCCAAGGGCATGGCGGTGGATTCGGCCACGGCTTTAAGGCCGGCAAAATGGATGACGGCCCGGGGTGCAAACTCGGCGAAGATGACGTCGAGGGCGGCCCGGTCACGGATGTCGGCCTGCCGGAAAGCCGGTTTTTTACCGGTGATAGCCTCGATCCGGGTCAACACCTTCCGGCTGCTGTTGGAGAGGTTATCCACGATAACGACATCATAGCCTTGTTCCAGGAGGATGACGGCGGTATGGGAGCCGATGTAACCGGTGGCGCCGGTAAGCAGAATAGGCATGTCAAGTTCTGAAGTTTTGGGTTTCAGGTTCCGGTTTATAAAATTTCTTCTAAACCGTTTGAATTTTGCTGGTAATGTTTACCACAGGCGGTACATTCCAGGTTGTCCGCCAAGCGTTCGCCGCAGTAGCAGGTCCAGCCCAGGCGGGTGGCCGGGTTACCCACCATCAGGGCGTGGTCGGGGACGTTTTTGTTGATGACTGCCCCGGCTCCGATAAAAGCGTAACGGCCAATGGTGACGCCGCAGACGATGGTTGAATTGGCGCCCAGGGTGGCGCCCTGTTTTACCAGGGTAGGCCGCACCTGATCCATTTTCCTGATTTCGGCCCGGGGATTGTAGATGTTGGTAAAGACCATGGAAGGACCGCAAAAGACGCCGTCTTCCAGGGTAACCCCCTTGTAAACCGAGACATTGTTCTGGATCTTACAGTTGGCGCCAATGGAAACATCCGGCCCGACAACCACGTTCTGGCCGATATTGCAGTTTTTGCCAATGGTGGAGCCGGACAAAATATGGGAAAAATGCCAGATTTTAACCCCGTCCCGGATGTCTACCTGGTCGTCCACCACGGCCGTGGGGTGCGCGAAATAATCAGCTTGCGAAGGCCGGGACGACAGATACTCCGACTCCTGCAAGGAAACGGGCCGGCCGGCTTTATCCATGGAACGCTGGGCGGCCCGTAAAACCCGCAGTACCCGCAGGCCTTCGGCACCGTCGGTGACTGGGGCGCGATTGTCCCGGATGCAGTCCAGAAAATGGCGGCATTCCTCTTTAAGAGGCTCGGACTGTGGAATTATCGGACGTTCCGGTTCGGCTTTGATCGGCACCGGCAGGTTGTTCTGCCAATTTATTTTATGGGGATACAACAGAAGTTTGTCTTCCCAGGGTTGAGTGTCATCAAACACGGCCATCTTGCTGTCACCCACCACCACCAGCTTCTGTTCCTTGAAGGGATGTAGCCAGGACACGAAGATATGAGCCCGTAAGCCAGTGGGAAAAGCCAGGTGAGTGGTGGTGACATCGGCTATTTTCTGATGGAGATAAAAACCTCCGGTAGCGGAAACCGTTTCCGGAGGGGTACCGGCCAGAGTCAGAATCATGGAAATATCGTGGGGCGCGAAAGACCAGAGAATATTTTCTTCACGGCGGATTTTGCCCAGATTAAGCCGGTTGGAATAGATATAATTGATGCGGCCCAGTTCACCGCTGGCGGCCAGCTCCTTCAGCCTGGCGAAAACCGGGTGGTATTGCAGCAGATGCCCCACCATCAAAACCAGCTTGCGTTCGGCGGCCAGGGCGATGAGATCCCGGCCCTCGTTTTCTTCCAGCACCAGGGGCTTTTCCACGTAAACGTGCTTGCCGGCCAGAAGCGCTTCCCGGGCCAGGCCATAATGGGTTTCCGCGGGAGTGGCAATGACCACGCCTTGAATTTCGTCGTTGGCCAGAACCTGATTCAGGGCCAGGCATATCTCGACATCCGGGTATTGCTGCTGAAAATCAGCCAGCACGGCTTCGTTACGATCGCAGATGAGGCGCAACGCCCCCAGATCGTAGTAGTTACGACCCAGGTTTTTGCCCCAGTAACCGGAACCTATAAGAGCGACCTTGGGTTGATCTGATTTTGTTTTTTTTGCCATTTTCCTTTTAACCTTTTCAAAACTTTTAAAACGGGGTTTTATGACCCGTGTTTTATATCATTTATGGTGAATTTTTTCGACATTAAAATGGTTAAAAAGCCAAGAGCAACCAATTACAATTTGTATTTTCAAAAAGAGCCCAAAATTATCAATAACCAACTGAAGTTTATTGATTAAACAACTATAGTCGAAAAAATTCATGAAATATTCGGGCTAATTCGGGCTAATTAACTTGAAAATCGGGGCTGAATAATTTATTCTGAATAATCATAAATCGGGTATTATCATAACCAGGCTGATAAAATCACTTACAGCGGTAACGGATACCTTAAAGACAATGCCTCCCCCCGACCAGGCGCCCCCTCTTTTTATCCGGCTACTTACCAGGCTGGGAAGCCGGATGAATCTTGATCCCGAGGAGCGTCGCAAAAGAATATCCGCCGTATTTATCCTGCTGAGCTGTATCTTCGTATTTTTTACTTTTTCCTTTTATCATATTTACGCCCGAAACTATCATCTGCTACCGGCCAACGGCACGGCCTTAGTCGGTTTCTTCCTGATCCTGCTGGCTCTTCGCCGCCTCCAGCGGGGAATTTTAATGTACTGGACTCTCAGCTTATGTCTCATACTTTTCTGCGGCATCATTGTCGTTATGGGCCGAACGGAAATCTCCTTTTTCCTGTGGGTATTCGTGTTCCCGGCGGCCGTGTTTTCCGTCCTGGGGGCCAGGCAGGGACTCATCGCCATCCTTTTGTTTCTGTTCCTGAGCCTGGTGTTAATGATCGCCCCCCGCGGCTGGTTCCGCTCTTCCCCCTACTCCAATTTTATTATCGTCAGATATACCGTTATCTATCTGATCATCTCCTTTATCTTTTTTTATTATGAAACATCGCAACAAATACTGATAAAATACATCGAGCAGGAAAGAAATAAATTTGAACGGGCCTCCAAGAAGGACGTCCTGACCGGTCTGTCCAATCGGCGGGACATGGCCGAAAAAATGGCGGCGGAACGGGCGCGGCAACTGCGGATGGGCCATCCCTTCACGGTCATCCTGGGCGACATTGACGATTTCAAAATCTTTAATGATACCTATGGGCATGAAGCCGGCGACTACGCGCTTAAAAAAGTGGCCCGGGAGATGCGGCGCTATACCCGCGACATTGACTGTCCGGCCAGGTGGGGCGGCGAGGAGTTCCTGATCATGCTGGTGGAAACCGACGGCGCATCCGGACAAAAAGTGGCGGAACGGCTGCGCCAGAGCATTGCCGACATCGAATTCACCTGGCAAGGCACCAGCCTGCCCCTTACCATGACCTTTGGCGTGACTACTTTCCGGGGGGCGGAAGATGATATTGACAGTTGCATCAAGCGAGCCGACCAAGCTCTTTATGAAGGCAAAAGACAGGGCAAAAACCAGGTAGTGCTGTACTCGTAAAAAGTCCAAATTGGGACGGCAAAGTAAAAAGTTCAGGATCAAGGCTTGCGACGATTGGACTTTTACGAAGCCGTCAGGTAGTGGTCAAATTACAAAATATCAACTGAAAGGGAGGAAGATCATGACTCATGAAGACGCGGGGCATTACAGCGCCAAGCATCCCCCCGGCAGTGATTATCATCCGGAAATAGCGGCGGCCATAAAAGAAAAAGCGGACGGCGACAAGATCAGTTGCGCCAAGGCCCATCAAATCGCCGGGGACAAAGGGATTTCTCCGGCCGAGATCGGCAAGACCATCGACCTGCTGGAATACCGGCTGATCAAATGCCAGCTGGGCCTGTTCGGGTATGAACCGGAAAAGAAAATCGTGGCGCCCATGCCGCCGGAAGAATTAACGGCAACCCTCAAAGAGGCCCTGATCCTGGCCACCCGGGACGATAAAATCGCCTGCCGGGACAGCTGGCAGATCGCGGCCAGATTGTCACTGCCCAGAATGACGGTGGCAGCCGCCTGCGAAACCCTGGGAATAAAGGTCAGCCCCTGCCAGTTAGGGGCGTTCTGAGTTTTCCGTTTTAAAACTTAGGGGTTGAAAGCCTTGGCCGGCCACGTTCAAACTTCATCAGGCCGAGGATAATTGTCAATATCCCGGACAAAGGACTCAAAATCATTCTGTTCCAGAAATATGGATATCATCCGGCCGACCAGGTCGGCCGTGTCGACCTGGTAAACGCCCTTCTGGTTTTTTCCGGCCATGATTTTTCCGTTACTCACGATGCTGGACAGCGCCCCGGCCGTTAATTCCACGTTAACATGGGCGTCCAGCCTGTCACTGGGGTCAGCCATAATCAATTAATCCTGTCTCTGCTTTGCGACGGCCTGTCCCGGATATTTCACGAGTCGATTTAAGCCCGACCCCCTGGCTTCATCTGCAAGACGGCCGATATGAACATGAAATATCCGGGCTATCAGGCAAAAATATCAGCCGGTTTGTAGGGATGGGCGCCCTCAATTACCCCGACCCCGGCCTTGGCTTTAATCTTCTGAACAATGGTGTCCTTGTAAGGACAATGATCCAACAGGCAGGGACCGATATGCACCTTGGTGACTGTTTCCTCAACAGCCTTGTTCCAAAGGTTTACCTGGGCCAGGCGGGTTACAATGGCCGCGCCGGGACAGTCGCCGCAGTTGATCAGGCCGATCAGTTCGGCGTCCTTGTCTTTATAAGCCTCAAATTCACCCACCCGGCGGTTAAATCCCACCAGACACCGACTGCACCCGATACAGACGTCATCCATGGCTTTTTTGCAGCCCACTATCAATATCTTTTCCATGTTGCCTCCTTACGAATTGCTAAACCGAATATTTCATGAAATATTCGGGTTAAACCCAGTGACCTTCCACATTGGCATCGGTGGCAGGTTGCAGTTCGCCGTTTTTGTAAGCGGTGACGACATCCTCGATTTTACCTTCAGCGCCGATAACAACTTTCAGGCCCGCCTGTTGCAGAACCGTGAAGGCCTTGGGGCCGCAATTGCCGGTGATAACAACCTCGGCACCGGTGTTAACGGCGATTTTACCGGCCTGAATTCCCGCCCCCTGAGGCGCGTTGAGGTTTTGCGTGTTTGCCACAACTTCAAACTCCATGGTCTCGGCGTCAACTACCAGAAAATTAGCGGCTCGCCCGAACCGCGGATCCACTTTCGCCGACAGATCGCTTCCGGCGGCGCTGACTAAAATCTTCATTTTCTTAACTCCTCTTTTAATTATAGATCATAGACGCTAACCCGGATATTTCATGAATTTTTTCGACTATAGTTGTTTAACCAATAAACTTG
>JBKHHL010000122.1:0-8047 GCA_046539175.1 Desulfosudaceae bacterium | reverse complement strand
GCGGCCGTATCATAGTCGCCCTGGGATTCGGTGGAGGCGCTGAAAGAAAAATCAAACTCCGCGGCCCGGCCGCTGATGCCGGCACCGGCCCGGTAATAATCCCAGCTGCCCAGGATGCCTTCGGCATAGCCGGCCACACCCTCTTTCCCTTCTTCGGTAATGACATTAACAATGCCGCCCATGGCCGCGGAACCATACTGCACCGAAGCCGGACCGCGGATGATTTCCACCCGTTCGACATTGCCCAGGGATATCTTTTCCAGGTTGCCGGTGCCGGCCCGGCGGCCGTTGATCAGCACCAGCACATGGCTGGCCAGGTCATTGCCGTGGGTGTCGGTACGGAAGCCCCGGATGCTGACGGAACTGGTCGAATTGGGATATTCCCGGGTCATGAAACCCTGGCCGGCCAAAAGATCGCGAAGGTCCTCGGCCGCGGACTGCTGTATCTCGGTTTTTTCCAGCACGGTGATATTGGTGGGCACATTGGCCCGGTCTTCGGCCACCCGGCCGGCGGTGACCACCACCGGCCGCATCTGCGGCGAGTCGGCGGGAGCTTCGGGCGTGACCTCGCTCCAGGCCGGAACGACAAATAACAACAAGACAACCAACCAGACAATTTGACTCTGCTTCATCTCTTTCTCCTTCTTGGTATAGGCATTGATCACATTTTGCCTGTCGCTTTCCGGCGAGGATTGCGGCCGCCAGGGCCGCGGCCAAAAAAAATCCCCGGACCGATTGCTCGATCCGGGGATTGCCCTTTTTATCCTCAGATACTTGCTCGCCTCTGTCCGCGAAGGCCAACCACCGCAAATGATTGCGGCCGTCATTTGAATTCAGGCAGGTTTTCTGACTTTCGGATCATCCTGTTGACCGCGCCTTCCCGACGATTCTTCCGTCAGTGGCGTGTGGCGGCCTTCGTCCCCGATTACAGCGGCGGGCCCGTCCCCGAATCTCACGGGGTTCCCTGTTATGCTCCTGGGAGCACCTGAATTAACTACTCTTATACATCCTGCGCCGGCTTTGTCAACAGCAAATTTATTCTTCTGTTTTTCTGATAACCGGTCTTACTTATTTTTCCATTGATATCAAAAAGTTATCCGAACACAAAATTTTTCTGCTGAACCATTAAAAACCACCCGGTAGCCCCGACCTATTTCAGCTCGAACAAGACCGGCACCTTGACCCACATGGCCGCCGGCTGGTCACCTTTTCTGCCCGGTTCAAAGGCCCAGGATCGGACCGCCTCCAGGGCGGCCTGGTCCAGCAGGCGATAGCCGCTGGATTCGAACACCCAGAGATTATCCACCCGGCCTTCCCGGTTGACATGCACGCTGAGGATCACCTCGCCCTGGTATCCCCGGCGGCGGGCCAGGCGGGGATATTGTGGCGGCGGATTGCTTTTATACAAGGGCACCGCTTTGCGGGTGACCTTCATGTTGGCCGCCGCGTCGCCGTGGGTGTTGGATATATCCTCTTTGTCCCGGGCGGATTCCTCTTTTTCCCTGGCGGCCGAAGTCGGCTCGGGTGCCGGGGCAGCTTTTTCCTCCGCGACCGGCGCTGGCTCCGGCTTCTGCGGTTCCGGCCGGGGAGACGGTTTCTCCGGCTTGTCCGTGGTTTCCGGCGGCCGGGGCTTTTTCTTCGACTGTGGTTCAGATTCCTTTTCCGGCGGCTGCGGCGCGGGCGGCGGGCGGTAGGACATGGTTACGGTGACGGACCGGGCCTGGGGCGGGTGTTCTGTCCGCTGAAAAAACCAGCCGGGAGTAACGGCCAGAAGGCCGGCATGGACCAGGATTGCCAGCAGTGCTGCCAGTATTATCCGCATGATTCACTCTACTTATAATTCGTCCGTCCAGGAATGGCTGTGAGTTTATTCAGCAGGCCGGGCGGCTTCCTCTTCAGCCTGGAGAGAAATCTTACTTAAACCGGCCGCCTTGATCTGATCCAGCACCTGAAATAACCGCTGATAGGAGATGCTGCTGTCGGCAAAGAGCAGTACCCCGGGGTCGGCCTGGCCGGCGGTCTCCTGCTCCAGGTAAGCGGACAGTTCGGCCAGGGAAACCGGATTTTTGTCCACGAAAACGCCGCCGTCCGCCTTGACGGTCACGGACAGCACGATCTGCTGTTCGATTTCCGCCGCCGAGGACTGGGGCAGGCAGACCGGCAGCCCCTTGTGAACCGCCATGGACAGCATGGTATAAATAAATACCACCAGGAGCAGAAAGACCACGTCGATCAGCGGCAGCATCTCGATACGGGCTTTTCGCGGCAATGGCGCCTTTACTTTCATTGGCTCCCGATCCTTATATTGGTTTGATGCTGCTGATCCTTAAGGACAATTTTTTCATAGACGATTTCGAAACTGGTGGCATACTTTTCCATGACCTTGGCCGCCTTTTCAATGCGGGAGTTGAAATAATTGTAGGGAAAGACGCAGACAATGGCGATTCCCAGACCCGAAGCGGTGGTGATCAGGGCCTGGGCCACTCCGCCGGTGACGGCCTGAGGATGCTGAATGCCGACGGATCCGATCATGTCAAAAGATTCAATTATCCCCAGGACGGTGCCAAAAATTCCCAGCAACGGTGCCACCGTGATCATGGTATCGAGTACTCCCATGAAACGCTGCATGCGGCTGATTTCTTCGGCCGCGGCCGCCTCCATGGCCTTTTCCAGGGAATAATCCCGATGCAGAATCCCGCTGATCAGAACCCGGATGACATAATTGTTGGAACCGGCCGCTTTCCGGCGGACCGCCTCCCAGTCACCGTTGCGACAAAACTCCAGGACTTCGTCCACCAGGGCCTTGTTTTTACGCATGCCCACCAGGATCCAGAAAAAACTCCTTTCAATAATGACGGTCAGCGCGATGACGGAACAGGCCAGCAGGGGATACATGACCGGGCCGCCGTTTAAAAATATTTCCAGCATAAACAGACCTCGCTGGTTACTAAGCTCAGAAATTTGTTGAAAAATCAGGTCCTGCATTACCTGTAAAATGAACTCGGTGGAAGTGGTTTTTGTGAGCACCATTGGCACCTTTTGGGGAAAAGCCGGTTGCAACCGGCTGCGTTAAGAATTTCTCGCTGTCTGAGGGCGACAGCCCGAGTTCGAGAAATTTAGCGGACGGTGGCAACCGGCCCCCAAAAGGGGCCAGGTGCGAATAAAAACCACTTCCACCGAGACCGTTAACCGGTCTTCCAGGTGGTGGTGCCGTCGGGCAGATCTTCCAGAATGATATTCCGGCTCAGCAGTTCGTCGCGGATGCGGTCGGCTTCGGCGAAATCTTTGTTTTTCCGGGCCTGGCGCCGCTGCTCCACCAACTGGTCGATCTCGGCCGGGTCCAGAGACTGACCGCGGGCGGCGGCTTCTTTTTTACCCTGGAAATATTCGGCCGCGGTGGTATTGAACAGGCCCAGGATATTTCCCATAAAAAGCAGATCATCGCGGATGCCGGCGGCTTCTTCCGGGGCGTTCTTGCCTCCGCCTTCATCCAGCAGACGGTTGAGATGCCGGGCGGCGTCAAACATTTCGGCCAGGCCCCGGGCGGTGTTGAAATCGTCGTCCATGGCCCGGCAGAAACGCTGCCGGTATTCGCCGGCTTCCTTCCGGCCGGTTTCCGGCAGGCTTTCCCCGGCCCGCCCCAGGGCGGTGTATAACTTGTCCAGCCCGGAAACCGCCTCATGCATGGAGGTCTCGGAAAAATCCACCGGGCTGCGGTAGTGGTTGGACAGAAGAAACAGCCGCACCGCCTCGGGATGAAAATCAGCCAGGATATCTTCGACCATGAGGTAGTTATTCAGTGACTTGGACATCTTTTCCTGGTTGATGCGGACAAACCCGTTGTGAATCCAGAACCGGGCGAAGGTCCGGCCGAAAGCCGCTTCGGACTGGGCGATCTCGTTTTCATGATGCGGAAAGATAAGATCCTTGCCGCCGCCGTGAATATCAAAGGTCTCTCCCAGGAACTCGGCGCTCATGGCTGAACACTCGATATGCCAGCCGGGTCGTCCCGCCCCCCAGGGGCTTTCCCAGAAGGGCTCACCCGGCTTGGCCGCCTTCCAGAGCACAAAATCATGGGGGCTTTTTTTACGCTCGTCCACCGCGATGCGGGAACCGGTAGCCATATCTTCCAGGCGCCGGCCGGACAGTTTGCCGTACTCCGGAAAAGCGGCCACTGAAAAAAAGACATCACCGCCGGCTTCATAGGCAACCTGCCCTTCCACCAGCTTTTCAATGACGCTGACAATGTCGGTGATATGCTCGGTGGCCCGGGGTTCATGGGTGGCTCGCTCCACGAACAGGGCGTCCATATCCCGGTAAAAGGCCTGGATATATTTTTCCGATAAGGCTTCGGTGGAAACGCCCTCTTCAGCCGCCCGGTTGATTATCTTGTCATCCACGTCGGTAAAGTTGCGCACGTAATTGACTTTCATTCCCTGCGACCGGAAATAACGGGCAATGACATCAAAGACCACCACCGAGCGGGCGTGGCCGATATGGCTGGGACCGTAGACGGTGGGACCGCAGACATACATTTTAACCAGGCCGGGATGCAGGGGCTCAAAAGATTCTTTTCGGCCGGTCAGAGTATTGTAAACACGAAGATTCATCATGGTTGTCCCGTTATCATTCCGATTCCCGCTCAAGCATAACCGTGGCCAGGGCGGCCATGCCCTCGCCGGCGCCGATGGCGCCCAGCCCTTCGGTGGTGGTCGCCTTGAGGTTGATCCCATCTGTGCCAATGCCCAGGGCGGCGGCCAGGCCGGCTCTCATCTTCTCCAAGAAAGGAAACAGCTGCGGGGCCTGGGCCACGATCACGGCATCGATATTGACCACCATAAATCCCCGGGCCTTGATCTTCTGCCCGGTCAGGGCCAGCAGCTTAAGGCTGTCGGCATCCTTGAAAGCCGGATCAGTATCCGGAAAATGCCGGCCGATATCTCCCAGGCCGGCCGCGCCGAAGAGGGCGTCGCAGACGGCATGCGTCAGCACGTCGGCGTCGGAATGGCCTTCCAGCCCCATTTCAAAGGGAATGGTTTCACCGCCGAGAATCAATGGCCGCCCTTTTACCAGCCGGTGCACATCATAACCTATTCCCACCCGCATTTTTTGAGCTCTCTTTATTATAGCATTTCTGAATATCTGACTTTGCATGATCCTGTTCCGCCAGAAGTTACATAAAAACAAAAATCCGTCCCACCCGTCAAGACATATTGCCACCAAAGATAATTGAATCCCCTCTTGTCATTGAATACCCGGAACATTTATGATATATTTTATAATTCTGGTATTATCTTACAACAAGGCGACAGTCCCTCAAAATCAATCAACCCCGGAAACGCGCCAGCGGTTATGACATCAACAGACAGCAGCGGTCCGGCCGGCGGAAAAATTTATACCGTTTCCGACCTGACCAAAGAGATTAAGCAGATCCTGGAAAGCCGTTTTCCCATTATCTGGGTGGAGGGAGAAATTTCCAACTTCCGAAAACCTGGTTCGGGTCACTGTTATTTCACCCTGAAAGACGAGCAGGCCCGCCTCAAGGCCGTTATCTTCGCCAACCAGGCCCGTCGCCTGGAATTCGCCCTGGAAGACGGCCTGGAAGTCGTCGGCCTGGGGCGGATTACTGTGTACGAGCCCCGGGGCGACTACCAGATCATTTTCGAACACCTCCTGCCCGGTCGGGCCGGCGCCCTGCAAGCGGCCTTTGAGCAGTTGAAAAAAAAGCTGGCCGACCGGGGCTGGTTCGACCAGGAGCACAAGCAGACCCTGCCCTTTCTGCCGGCCGGAGTCACCCTCATCTCCTCGGCCACGGGAGCGGTAATCCACGACATGATCAACGTCATCACCCGTCGTTTTCCCAACCTGCCCATCCGGATAATTCCAGCCGCTGTCCAGGGGGACCAGGCTCCGACGGAAATAGCCCGGGCCATCGCCCTGGCCAATGAACGGGCCGACACGGAGGTGCTGGTTGTGGCCCGCGGCGGCGGCAGCCTGGAAGACCTGGCCCCCTTCAATAGCGAGGAAGTAGCCCGGGCGGTTTTTGAATCACGGATACCGGTGGTATCGGCGGTTGGGCATGAAACGGATTTCACCATCTGCGACTTTGTGGCCGACCTGCGGGCTCCCACTCCCTCGGCCGCCGCCGAGCTGATCGTGCCGGTCAAAAAAGAACTGTTGCTGAATTGCCACGCCCTGCGGCGCCGCCTGATTCTGGCCGTGGACAAAACCATCCAGTCACTGCGCCGCCGCCGGGACGATTTGAACCGGCGGCTGATCGATCCCCGACGCCGGATTCAGGACGCCCGCCTGCGCCTGGATGATTACAACCAGCGCCTGGCCCGGGCCCTGAATCGCCAGCTGAAGGAAAACCAGACCCGACTTCACCGCCTGAGACAGCAACTGGTCGGCAACATGCCCGACAGGCTGATCAGCCAGCGCCGAAACAATCTTGATCAGATCCGCCGGCAACTGATCCGTTCAACCACCACCCTCTATTTCAGGGACCAGTCCCGCCGGCTGGAAACCATCCGGCAACGTCTGATCGACCTGGATCCCCGGGCGGTCCTTAAACGGGGCTATAGTATCACCCGCCGGCTGCCCGAAAAAACCGTCGTTCGGGGCCCTCAGGAAATCGCTCCCGGTGACAATCTGGAAATTATGGTGACCAAAGGAATAGTTTACAGTACAGTAACTGCTACCGACAAAGGAAATAACTGATGAACGATAAAACCAAGGCTAAAAAAAGTGACCGGAAAACTTTTGAGCAGTCCCTGAAGGAATTGGAAGAAATCGTAACCGCCATTGAATCAGGCGAGCTGCCGCTGGAAACAGCCCTGGAAAAATTTGAAACCGGCGTCAAACTGTCCGAGACCTGCGCCGCCAGGCTCAACGAGGCCGAGGAAAAGATCAGGGTGCTGCTCCAGAACGAGAGCGGTGATTTAACCGAAGTCCCCTTCGGGCCGGAAGACGACAATAACCATGGATAACAAGCAACCCGCCACAAACCCCTCTTTCCTGTCCGAATACCTGGATGTCCGGCGTAACCGGATCGAGGAAGCTCTGCTGGCCAGTCTCGACAAACATGTTCAACCGGGCCGGCTGCGGGAGGCCATGAGCTTTTCCCTGCAAGCCGGGGGCAAGCGTTTGCGGCCGATTCTGTGCATGGCGGCCGCCGAAAGCGTGGGTGGAGAAGCCGACCAAACCCTTCCGGCCGGCTGCGCCCTGGAAATGATTCATACCTATTCCCTGATTCACGACGACCTGCCGGCCATTGACAACGACGATCTGCGACGGGGGCAACCCTCCTGCCACGTGGCCTTTGACGAAGCCACCGCCATTTTTGCCGGCGACGCCCTGCACACCCTGGCTTTTCAAATCCTTTCTTCACCGGAATATGACCACCTTGACAGTGAGATTCAGATCCTGCTTGTCAACGCCATCGCCCGGGCCACCGGCACGGACGGCATGATAGAAGGCCAGATGCGGGATATCCTGGCCCAGTCCGCGCGCCTGGACAAAAAAGCCCTGCAGGAAATTCACAACCTGAAAACAGGCGCCCTTATCCGGGCCGCCATATATGCCGGCGCCTTGATCGGCGGCGGGGACAAGCAGCAGCTGGCCCAACTGGACACCTATGCCGGCCAGATCGGCCTGGCCTTTCAGGTCATGGATGATCTGCTGGACGTGCAGGGTGATCCGGACCTGATGGGTAAGGAGGCCGGCGCGGACCAACGACGAAGCAAGGCCACTTACCCCGGTCTGCTCGGTCCGGAGGATAGCCGGGAACTGGCCGGAAAACTGGTTAAAAACAGTTTGCTTGCTATCGAATCATTTGATATAAAAGCGGAACCATTGAGGATGCTGGCTGACTATATAGTGGAAAGACAATATTGATGGCTTCGTAAAAAGTCCAATTGCCGCAAGGCGGCCGGCTTCGTTGCAGCGTTTTTCTCGCAATTTCACGTACTGCTAAGTACGCTGCATTACTCGAAAAACCCTGCGCCTTGATCTTGAACTTTTTACTTTGCCATCCCAATTTGGACTT
>JBKHHL010000121.1:0-8102 GCA_046539175.1 Desulfosudaceae bacterium | reverse complement strand
TAAAAGTTCAGAATCAGATTAAATAAGGCGTCACCTGGGCCGTCAAGAAAGATATTGCCCCGACCGCCCGGCCTGTGTTATATTATTAATTAAATAAGATATGATAACTACTGCCCTTTTTTAATCATAAAAGTATTTTTCCATGAAAACCAGCTACTGGCCAGATGAATACGTCCGGAAGCAATGTACCGCCAAAGAAGCGGTTTTACTGCTCAAATCCGGCCGACGCGTTTTCATCGGCTCGTCCTGTGGTGAGCCGCAGCACCTGGTCAAGGCCCTGGTGGACAACGCCGATCATTTCTCCGACCTGGAAATCGTCCGGTTGATGAGCCTGGAAAGCTCTCCCATCACCAGCCTGGCCAATGAAAACAAACTTAACAATTTTCACATCAGGAATATCTACCAGGGATCCGGCAATGCCAGCCACCTGGCACCCAGCAAGCCCTTTATCACGCCCATCAACATGTCGGCCGTGCCGGATCTGTTCCGCAAAAACCAGCTGCCCCTGCACGCCGCCATTATTCAAACCTCGCCCCCGGATGACTTCGGCTGGATGAGCTTGGGCGTTTCGGTTGACGTCGGCCTGGCCGCCGCCTATTCGGCGGACCTGGTCATTGTCCAGGTCAATAGTCAGATGCCGCGGGTACTGGGCCACAGCTTCATTCATGTCAACGAGGTTGATTATATCGTGGAGCAGGACGAACCACTCCTGACCATCGCCGACATCCCCGAATCTGAATCAGCCCACAAGATCGCCCGCCTGGTAGCCAACCTGATTGAAGACGGCTCCACTTTTCAGCTCGGGCTGGGGGCCACCCCCAAGGCCATCCTGCTGGCTCTGTCCGAAAAAAACGATCTGGGCGTGCATACCCAGTTTGTTATCGACGGCATCATGGACCTGGTTTCCCGGGGGGTCATCACCAACCGTTATAAAGGCCTCAACGACGGCAAAATCGTGGCCAGCAACGCCGCGGGAACCCGGAACCTGTATGAATTTGTGCATGACAATCCCTCCCTGGAATTCTTTCCGGCCGACTATGTCAATAACCCCGTTATTATCGCCCGCCACAATAAGATGATTTCCGTCAACATGGTCAAGGAAATGGATCTGACCGGCCAGGCCGCGGTGGACGCCCTGCCGCACAACTATTTTGCCGGGGTTTCCGGCATTCTCGACTTTGTCCGCGGTACGGCCGCGGCCAGCAGCGGCAAATCCATCCTGCTCATCACCAGCACCGCCCCGGACGGAAAATCCAGCCGGATCGTGCCCCGCCTGGCCGGCAACACCGTCATTCCCATGAGCGACGCCGGTTACGTGGTCAGCGAGTACGGAGCCGTCAACCTGTTCGGCAAAAACCTCCAGGAGCGGGCCACGGCCATGATTTCACTGGCCCACCCTGATTTCCGGGAAGAACTTTTCGACCAGGCCAAGCAACTGGGGCTGCTCACTGCCAACCGCAAACTGGGGGAGTCTCTTCGCGCCGTTTATCCGGCCGGCCTGGAAGAAACCAGAATTTATGGCAACCAGTCCGTTAAATTCCGGCCGGCCAAACCGTTTGACGACCGCCGCATTCAGGAACATTTCTATACCCTGGATAAAAAGGATGTCCTCTCGCGCTTCTTCCAGGAAAAGACCTGCTTTTTCAGAAATGACATCGATGACATGTGTAAAATCGACTATATCAAAAACCTGACAATCCTGGCGGTAACCGGCGACTTCGGCTTCGGAGAAGTGATCGGCATCGGGGCCTACATGCTGGAACCGGCCAGCAACCTGGCCGAGGTGGCCTTTTCGGTCAGCAAACACTGGCAGGGGAAAAAAATCGCCACCATTATTTTACACAAGCTGGCCCAGGCCGCCCGGGCCAATGGCATTTCCGGGCTGGTGGCCTACACCGAACCGTCGAACAAGGCCATGAAAAAGCTGTTCGCCACCCTGGCTGATTCCGTCAAAACCAGGCGGGAGGATGACATGCTGGTTCTGAGCTGCTATTTCAATAATGGAAAAGACCAGGAAGACCGGCCCTCGCCCGACAGCGGCCGATCCTGAAAATTCATTCATAAAACTGCCCGTTTTTTTAACGTGATAAGGAGGCGACCATGTCCGACATTTCCAAAACTTATGACGCCCACCTGGAGGATTTTCAAAAAACCGCCCATGTCAAAGGTGGGGACGAGTACCGTCAGCTTTACGAAGAATCGATTAACCATCCGGACGCCTTCTGGTCCAGGCAGGCTGAACGCTACCTGGACTGGGATAAAAAATGGGAGACAGTTCTTAATTACGATTTCAACGAAGCTACCATCGAATGGTTTGCCGGCGGCAAACTGAACGCCTCCTTTAACTGCCTGGACCGCCACCTGGACACCATTGGAGACAAAATTGCCTATTACTGGGAAGGCGACGATCCCACCGAGACCAAGAGCTATACTTACGGCGACCTTTACCGGCAGGTCAACGCTTTTGCCGCCGCCCTGCGCGCCAAAGGCGTCCAGAAAGGCGACCGGGTCATCATTTATCTGCCCATGATCATTGAACTGCCGGTGGCCATGCTGGCCTGCGCCCGGATCGGGGCTATCCACAGCGTGGTTTTCGGCGGTTTCAGCGCCGAGGCCATCGCCAACCGTATTATCGACTGCGGCGCCCGGGTGGTTATTACCGCCGACGGCGGTTACCGTTCCGGCAAGCCGGTTCCCCTGAAGAAAAACGTGGACGCCGCCCTGGAAAAATGCCCGGAGGTGAACGCGGTCATCGTGGTCAACCGCGTCAATTCCGGCATCGAGCTTGATCCCGGCCGGGAGTCCTGGTGGCATGAAATCGTGTCCGATCCCGACCTGCCCGATTACGTGCCCCCGGAAGAGATGGACGCCGAGGACCCGCTGTTCATCCTTTATACCAGCGGCAGCACCGGCAAGCCCAAGGGAGTGGTCCACACCCACGGCGGCTACCTGGTCTACGCCGCCATGACCACCGAATACGTCTTCGACCTGAGACCGGACGAGGTCTTCTGGTGTACCGCTGATATCGGCTGGATAACCGGCCACAGCTATATTTTGTACGGCCCCCTGGTCAACGGCTTTACCAGCGTCATGTTCGAAGGCGTGCCCAGCTACCCGGACTTTGACCGCTTCTGGGCCGTCGTGGAGAAATACCGGGTCAACAAGTTTTATACCGCGCCCACCGCCATCCGGGCCCTGGCCAAGGAAGACGACGCGCACGTTAAAAAACACGACCTGTCCAGCCTGCGACTGCTGGGAACAGTGGGAGAGCCCATCAATCCGGAAGCCTGGCGCTGGTATTACCATCATATCGGCCGCGACTGGTGCCCCATCATCGATACCTGGTGGCAGACCGAAACCGGCGGGCACATGCTGACCCCCCTGCCCGGAGTGGCCCCGATCAAGCCCGGGTCCTGCTCCTTCCCTTTTTTCGGGGTGGATCCGGTCCTGATCGACGACGCCGGCGAAGAGGTCAGGCATCCCGAAGAAGAGGGCTTCCTCTGTATCCGCAAGCCCTGGCCGGGCATGGCCCGTACCGTTTTCGGCGACCATGAAAGGTTTATCTCCACCTATTTCAGTCAGGTGGAAGGAATGTATTTCACCGGGGACGCCGCCAAGCAGGACGAAGACGGTTATTTCTGGATCATCGGCCGCATTGACGACGTTATCAACGTCTCCGGCCATCGCCTCGGCACGGCCGAACTGGAGTCCGCCCTGGTGCTGCACGAGAACGTGGCCGAGGCGGCCGTGGTGGGCTTTCCGCACTCGGTCAAAGGCCAGGGGATTTACGCCTTTATCATTCTGAAAACCGGCCGCGAACCCGGCGAGGAGCTGAAAAAGGAACTGGTCGCCCAGGTCAGAAAAGAGATCGGTCCCATCGCCACTATCGACGTCATCCAGTGGGCCGAAGGCCTGCCCAAGACCCGCAGCGGCAAGATCATGCGCCGCATTCTCAAGAAAATCGCGGCCGACAAGCTGGACGAACTGGGCGATACCTCCACCATTGCCGATGAATCGGTCATCGACAAGCTGATCGAAAACAAGGTGGATATTTCCACCCTGTAACTTTGATGGCTTCGTAAAAAGTCATTACATCGTCATTCCGGCGAATGCCGGAATCCAGAACTATTTGATTTTAATGGACCCCGGCCTCCGCCGGGGTGACGCCATAAGGAAAATCCCGACTTTTTACGAAGCCGTCAACTTTGGGATTATTCATTATTATGCCTCCAATCGTCGGTGTGGCCAGGGACGATCGTTTTGCCGGCCATAAAACCGGTCATTCCCACCCGGAAAGCCCGGCCCGGTTGAGCTCGGTTTACCGCATGCTGGACCGTTCCTTTGTTGACGCCCTGCTGACGGTGACGCCGGAAGCGGCCACCCTGGACCAGTTGGAACTGGTTCACACCGCCGCCCATGTCAAAAAAATTTTAAAAACCGCCGAGCAGAAAATTACCAGCCTGGCTCCGGACACGCCGGTCAGCAACCGGTCTTATCTGGCGGCCTGGCTGGCGGCCGGGGCCTGCGTTCAGGGGGTGGACCTGCTCATGGAGGGCGCCTGCCGGTCTTTTTTCGCGCTGGTGCGCCCGCCCGGCCATCACGCCCTGCCGGACCGGGCCAGCGGGTTCTGCCTTTTTAACAACCTGGCTGTTGCCGCCCGGCACGCCCAGGCGCGATACGATTTAAAAAAAATTCTGATCATCGACTGGGACGTCCACAACGGCAACGGCCTGAACGACGTCTTTTACGCCGAAAACAGCGTCTTCTACCTGTCTTCCCACGACCTGATGCTGTTTCCTTATTCCGGAACCATCACAGAGACCGGCACCGGCCAGGGCCGGGGCTTTACTGTCAACCTGCCACTGGACCGCGCCTTGTCCGACAACGACATGGCCGGTATTTACCAGGCCGTGCTGGAACCGGTTTTCGCCCGTTACACCCCCGACCTGGTCATGGTGGCGGCGGGCTTTGACGCTCATGTCGACGATCCTTTGGGCCGCTCCCACTGGACGGAAAAGGCTTATTTTCTGCTGACGAGCCTGATCCGCGATCTGGCCGATCAACACGGCCGCCCGCCCCTGCTGCTTTCCCTGGAAGGCGGCTATGATCCCGGGGCCAACGCCGCCTCGGTTAAAAGCGTCTTAAACGCCCTTATCAGTGATGAACCGATCGCCGCCGATCTTCTTCCGCCGGACCATCCCGTCATGGTCAATGATCTGCTGGAAGCGGTTCGTGAGGCTCACCGTCCTTATGGAGTAATATCATGATCAAGGCCCGCGTCCCGGCCCAGAATCCCGACGCCAACCTGAACGACTACGAAGAGTTCCGTCAAAATTTCGACTGGTCCGACATCGAGCGGGAACTTGGGATTGATTCTTCTTCCGAGATCAACATTATCGCCGCTTCCCTTGACAAATGGGCCCAGGACCCGGACAAGCGCGACCAGGCCGCCCTGATTTTCGAAAATCACGGGGCAACCACGGCTTTCTCTTACATCCAGCTGCGGGACATATCCGCTCAATGGGCTGATTTTCTGACTCGACAGGGGCTCGCCAGCGGTGATTGCCTGATGATACTTCTGCCGCCCTGCCGGGAATTCTTTTTCGCCATGGCCGCCTGCGCCCGGGCCGGCATAATTTTCTGTCCGGTCTTCTCCACATCCGGGTACAATGAGATTGAAATCCGGCTGGCCGATATTAAACCCCGGGGCATCCTGACAAACCCGGATCTGATCGAAAACATCCCGACCGAAAGCGCCGATGATACCCCGGCTGTTTTCCTGACCCGGACAGGTCCCGGCCTCAACCAGGACGAGATCATTCTCCCGGTTGAGGCCGACCGGCTGCCGGCGGACTTCCCGCCCCGGCCTCTGCCACCCGAAGCGCCCCTGTATATTGTTTACACCTCAGGTTCAACACGTCCGCCCAAGGGCATTATCCATGGTCACGGCGACCTGGTCGGCATGCACGCCTCGGCCAGGTGGGCGCTGGATCTGTCTGAAGGCGATATCCTCTGGACGGACGCCGATCCGGCCTGGGTCACCGGCACGGTTTACGCCGCCTTTGCGCCCTGGCTGGCCGGAGTCACCTCGGTCGTCTCGGAAGAACCGTTTACCGCGGCCAATTGCTATCGAACACTGGAGAAAAACCGGATCACGGTCTGGTATACGACCCCCCATACCATCCGGACCCTGATGGAAGCCGGCGATGACCTGCCCGACCGGTATAATCTCAAAACCTTGCGCCACATCGCCGCCGTGGGAACCCCCCTGATGCCGGAACTGTTTTACTGGGTGAAAAAACACCTCGGCAGCAGTCCCCACGACACCTGGTGGATGTCGGAAACCGGTATTATCTGCCTGGCCAATCTGCCGGCTCTGGACATCAAACCCGGCGCCATCGGCAAGCCCCTGCCCGGCATCACCGCCGTGATACTGGACGATAACGGCCAGGTGGCTCCGCCCCTGTCACTGGGGCAACTGGCCTTGAAACCCGGCTGGCCGGGCATGATGCGGGGATTATGGCAGGATCCGGCAAGATTTGACGACTATTTTCTGGGAGACTGGTTTCTGACCGGGGACATTGCCCTGCGGGATGAAGAAGGCTATTTTTACCACCAGGGCCGGCTGGACGATATCCTTAAAACCGGGGAGAACCGCTCCATCGGCCCTTTTGAAATCGAACAAACCCTCTGCCGGCACCCGGCCGTGGCCGAAGCCGCCGTTATCGCCAAAGGCAAAGACCGGGAAAGCGGCACCTCGGTTTTAAAGGCCTTTGTCACCATCAAGCCCGGCCACACCGCTTCCCGGCGTTTAAACCAGGAAATCAAGCTGTACCTGAGCGCCGGACTCGCCCCGGACGTACGCATCGACGAAATCACCTTCACCGACAAACTTCCCAAAACCCGTACCGGCAAACTCCTGCGCCGGGTGCTGCGGGCCTGGGAACTGGGCCTGCCCGGGGGCGACGCGAACAGCATGAAAGATTGACCCGTCCTCCGGCCCGGTTCGGGTTTTTACGGCCGGAAGGACCTTTCCAGCCCGGTTATTATAAGAACAAAAAAAAGAGGGACGGCCCGCGGCCGTCCCTCTTTTTCGTTTTGTTGTCTGTCCGGTTCCTAACGGACTGCTTCTATAATCCGCCGAAGCCTTCATCGGGTATTTCCACGGCGGCCGGGCAGGTGGCCTGAATGGCATCCAGACTGCCCAGGGTCTGGTAGAGGACCGTGTTCATGAAAAAGTCGGCGGCCTTGACCTGACCTTCGTAAAAGGCGGCGTCCGATTTCTTGGCCTTTTCAATTTTAGGAGCCGCCACCTTGGCCCGCCAGAGCAGCATCCAGCCCATGATGACGTCACCCATGGCATACAGGAAAGGCAGGGAATGAGCAAAGGATTCCTTGATTTTTCCTTCCATGGCGGTATTGCCGAGATGCATGGCCGCTTCGCCCAGGCGGTTGGCGGCGGTTTCCAGCCTGGAGGCCATTTCCCGGGTGGCTTCAACTTCCCTGGCGGCGGCGATGGTTTTATTAATCTCGCCCAGGAAATTGGTAAAGACCTGGCCTTTTTTCATGGTCATCTTGCGGCCCAGCAGGTCCATGGCCTGAACCCCGCTGCAACCCTCATAGATCGAGGTGATCTTGCAATCCCGCACGTACTGCTCTACCAGGTATTCCTTGATATAGCCGGAACCGCCCAGTACCTGCATGGCCTGGACGCAAACATCATAACCTTTGACAGCCAGATAATCCTTGATCAGCGGCGTCAGCAAATCAAACAATTCCTGGTTGTATGCCTTTTCTTCGGGATCTTCCGATATCTCACTGGTCTTGCCCAGCACGCCGGCGTAATAAAAAAAACTGCGCATGCCATCCACCATCGATTTCATCCAGAGCAGATTGCGGCGGACGTCCGGATGTTTGATAATAGGCACGGAAGGCGCGGTATGGTCGCCGAAATTGGTGATATCCCTGCCCTGAATCCGCTCCCGGGCATAGTTTACCGCGATCAGGTAGGACGCCGAGGCATAGGCGAACCCCTGCAGACCGGTGGCCATGCGGGCCTCGTTCATCATCTCGAACATGATGCGCATGCCCTTCTTTTCTTC
>JBKHHL010000016.1:0-25189 GCA_046539175.1 Desulfosudaceae bacterium | reverse complement strand
CTCATGCCGACATATACAGTTTTGTTAGATGTCAATTTTTATGCCTTTAAAACCAAGTAGCCAGAGATAATATAAGGGGTCATGTCAATGGTAGCCATTCGCGACGATCAAACAAAAATCATTATACTTTTGCCTATATTGGATTTCAAGCATGGAAGTAATAATTGAATTTTATCTGGTGTACATCCATAAATACCGGTTTTTTGACTTCTCTTAACATCACAAGAACGAGTAAAGTGTCAGTGACTCAAATTTGACGGCTTCGTAAATAGTTATCCACCTGGATGAACCCTCACTGGCTTTTCCAGCAGCCATATATAAGTTGGAAAAAGAGAATTCGCATGCGCGACCACAAATTCAGCCACGGCATGCTGCCAGCTGTCCGGTACGAGCATGTAAGTGGCCGCGTACTTTTCCGGATCATTGACGATTTTCGCCGTATAATCAATTATTCTATAATTTTTAACCAGTTTTTTCAAAGATCGGCGGGTCAGGTGTTTTTCATAATAATAGTTCCCCCGCCCGGACAGACGAAAATACGCCTGGGCCAAAGGACGGGGCAGGCAGGAAAGCAAGGGCAACCGGTAGTGAGGCTCCATCCATTGCAGACGATTGCCGGCGGCAAAATAACACACGCCTCCGGGGGTCAGCACCCGGTAAATTTCTCTCATCAAACAGGCCGCATCCGGCACATGTTCGTACAGGTGGGTGCAAATGACCACCTCAAAGCGCTCCCTGGCAAAGGGAAGGTTCAAGGCGTCCGCCCGCGCAAAAGTCAGATTCTTTTTTCCCAGATGAGTCCGGGCATGGTTGAGCGCCTGCACGTCGATATCAACACCGGTTACCTGGTAAAAGTGATCGGCCAGATAAGCATCGATAAAGCCCGCCGAAGCGCTGACGTCCAGAACAGACAAGGCCTCGGTATCTATGAAATGGGCCTGCAGCACCCGGCGCATGGTTTCCGCCTTTCTTTCCCGCTGGGCTCTGTTGTACATGGCTTCCGGCAAAATGGCCGAAAAATTGTGCTGATATTTACGGGGCATGGTCATCATATATTTTTTTTGATTATACCGGCGTGAAAGCCGCCGCCGGCCGTGAGCTTCCAGTCTTTATACCATCATTTGTTCCAGCAGCCGGCAAGTCCTGCCGGTCAATACCGGCCAGGCATAGTTTTCCAGGATAAATTGCCGGGCATTCTCTCCCAGTTGCCGGTTCAATTCCCGGTTGGACAACAATTCCGATATTCGAGCGGCCAGCTTGGCCGGATCTTCCGACGGGACCAGAAAGCCGTTATACCCGTCCGTGACGAGATCCGGGATACCGCCCACGGCACTGGCCACGCAGGGTGTGCCGCAGGCCATGGCTTCCATGAGGACCACGCCCAGGCCCTCGGTATTGCCGGCCGCATCCACGATGGAAGGCTGCACGAAAACTGCGGCCCGGTTATACAGCCAGGGGGTTTGTTCATTGGGAATCCGGCCCGGGAAAAGAACCTTGTCTCCTATACCCATTTGCCGGGCCTGGTGCTGTAGAAAATCTGATTCCGGCCCCTGTCCGCCAATAACCAGCACAAAGGGAAGCTGTTCATCAAGACGCGCGGCCGCTTCGATAAGAAAGGCAAACCCCTTCCAGGCGATGTGCCGGCCCAGTCCAAAAATGACCGGTACCGCCGGTGGGATACGCAGGGAATGAAAAAATTCATTATCACTATCGATTTTTTCCGGATGAAACGAATCCGTATCCACACCCGGCGGAATTACCACGCAATCTCGCGCCCGGAAATACTGCTTAACCCGGTTACGGGTATAGGTGCTGTTGCAGACGACCATGTCCGCATGTTCAATCACGTATTTCTCCAGCCGGTTGGTTTCATATCGTTCCTGACCGTGATGAATCACCACCACCACCGGTTTACGCAGCAACTTTCCGGCCAGCACGCCGGCCAGACCGGCCAGGGTCCAGTGGGCGTAAATGACATCATGGGACCTTGCCAGCCTGAGAGTATACCAGCAAAACATGAGGACCAGAAACGGCATCAGGAAACGGACGGCCGGATATTTTTTTATATTTTCAGGGATCCCTTCGCCATAGCAGAGCCGCTGACAGGCGGCCGGCCGGAAATACCGAAATCGCCGCACAAAAATTCCTGCCATGGTTTCCCTGGCACACCCCCTCTTTCCAGCCGGGGCCAGCACGGTGACCTCCTGCCCGGCCCGGCATAAATGCCGGGCCTGCTCAAACACAAAGATCCCGGCAGTATGTCCTTTATACAAAGGAAAGGAAGTTGTCAGCATCAAAACGCGCATGGTTTGTTTCCTTTGATAATGCCGGACACCGGCATTTCACCGCAACGCCTCAAAACGGGCAGCCGCCCTGGCCAGGCGCTCGGCCTTGGCGGGATCCCTGTTTTCCAGGTATTCATACTGCTGTCGCCACAAGGCTGTCCGCCCCAGGCCGGCATAAGCCACCCCCAGGTTAAACCGGGGCACGGGATCATCGGGCCGCAATCGCCGGGCCTTCTGATAATAAGACAAGGCCCGGGCGAACTCGGCCCGGTCCGCCAGGGCGATGCCGTAATTGAGGTTGGCCCGGAAGCTGTCCGGGTTATACCGCAGGGTATATTCCATGATCCGGCCGGTGTTGTGCCACAGCCGGCACTGGTAACTGCTTTTAACACCCCAGGCCAGCACCAGTACCAGGCAGAGCCCAAAAATCAGCCGCTGCTGACGGCCATAGACCAGCTCGGCGGCGGCCAGGCCGGCGGCCATCATGGCCAGGTACACATAGCGGTCGGCCACGGTGGAAGTGCGCTGAAAGGCGAACGGCAGCAGACCGGACACCGGCAGCAGACCGGCCGCGAAAATGGCCGCCACCAGCAGCCACCGACGCCGGTTTTCGGCCAGGTAAAGCAAACCCGCCAGGACCGGCGCCATCAACCAGAAGGGATTGCCCCAGCCCAGCTGCAGCACCCGCGCCGGGGTGCGGCCGTAATCGATTAACATAATCGCCGGCCAGATTAACTTATACACGTAAAAGAAAAACGCGTCCAGGGCTATCATCGGCCGGATCAGCCAGGGGTAATCCGTCAAACCGGCTGATCCGGCCGGCTGGGCCGCCCGCGTCAGCAGGATGATAACCGCGGCCAGGATCAGCCAGGGCAGCAGGTATTGAATAATGGTGACAACCTTCTGCCGCCTGGTCCAGAGGACCATGAAAAAGATCATCAAGGGCACAGCCACGGCCGAGGGCTTGGCCAGCACGGCCAGCATGAAAACAACCGTAGCCAGACCATACCGCGGCAGGCGATATCCCTCCGGCTGCACCGTCGCCAGGTACAGGCGCGTGGCCAGCAGGCCCAGGAACCCGCCCAACACGTCTTTGAAGCCGGTAATCCAGCAGACGCTCTCCACCTGGAGGGGGTGCAGGCAGAAGACCAGCCCGGCCAGCAGGGCCGGCCAGCGGCCGGCGGCCGGATCATGGCCGGCCCCCTCCCTGATCCGGTAAAGCCTTTGCACCAGTTCATATACCAGCAGAGCGGAGAGGATGTGTATCAGCATGTTGGCCAGGTGAAACAGCCCGGCATCCAGGCGGCCGAAAACCTCGCTGGAAAGCGCGGCCAGGCCCAGCCAGACCGTATAGGTAACCGGAATATACAAATCCAGAAAAAAGTGCCGCCAGAAATAGATCAGGCTGTGTCCGGACGGAAAAAGCAGGTGACTGTTCTTAGAAACGTTGATGGTATCATCGTATTTCAAAAACTCAAAACCGATCACCGGCCAGAACACCAGGACTCCGGCCAGAATGATCAGCAGACATGGATAACGGTCTTTATGCACTTAATTTCCGATCTTTTACAGATTAACGCTCACTGCGCCGACGCCCGGCCCCATACCATATCAACCATAACAAAAACACGCCCCATCCGCCTATGGAAATCATCATACCGGCGGAAATCAAGGCGGGGCGATAAAAGAGCCGGATTTCATGCCGTCCCGCTGGCACAGGAATCCCCCGCAGGGCGTAATCGGCCGGCATGACCCGATACTCCCGCGTTTTTTCCTCTCCTGCCGACTCGGCCCGCCAGCCCCGGCTGTAGGCGTCCGTCACCACAAGTATGGCCGGCCTGGGTGTCTCTACTTCCATGACCAGGCTGTCTGTCGAGGAGGAAACAATATTCACCCGCCTCTTGTATTTCAAGGAACCGCTTGAAGTTCCGGCAGACTCCGGCAGATCCGGATCTTCTTCCAGGATGACCTCGGCCCGGGGATCAAAAGCCGGATCCGTGACATACCGCAATATTTCTTCTTTGTCTGTCAGCACCTTGCAGGTCTCCGCCAGAAACGCCCGCGGCAACGGTGATTTCAGTCCGATCACTTTCCGTTTGCCCGCGGCCGCCTCCTCTTCAATCACGGCCCCGCACCGCAGCAGGCGGAAAACCGGCGGATATCTTCGGAAGGTGAGATACTGCGAAGCGTTTGCAGCTGTTTTGCCCTGGGACACGGCCATTAATTCGGCATAGCGGCGGCGGACGCCGGGATTGATGCCCCACAAATCACCGATTCCATACAGCATGCCGGCGTTGTGCCGACTGATATTCAAAATCCGCTCATTGGCGCCCAATGAGCGGCTGAGTTCCGCCGCGATCGGGGAAAGGCTGCGTTCCAGATCAAAGGCGGGCCGGAAGTGTCGGGCAAAGACCGCCAGCTCCGCGACAGCCAGCACAAAAATCAGAAATTGGAACAGTCGCGACCGGTTCGCTTTCCAGAACAGCAGGCCGTTGACTAAAAACAGCCCGGCGGCGGTGGCCAGCCCGTTTCCGGCCAGGCCGGCGGCCTGTCGGAGCAATGCCGCCTGCTGATAATAACGGGCGGGCAGATACCCTTCCCCGGTCCGGCCGATATCCTGCATAAAACGTCCCCACCAGGTGTCTGCCGTAGCCGTCCCCCCCTGGTGCCACAGAAAGAGGGCACCGATGATCCCGGCCAGAGCCAGGCCGACGCAAACCGGGACGAGCAGCCGTGGCGGGCGCCGGCCGGTTTGAAGCCGGTCAAATCCGGCCGCCGCCAGCATGATCATGAATAAAAAGGCCGGCATGACAAACTTGGAACTGCCCCGGAACCAGTCAAAACCGGGAACATGCCCGTATAAAAGCGAGAACAAGGGGGTGTGTTTTCCCAAAGCCAGCAAAAACAGTACCAGCGCCGTCACTGCCCAGGCCAGCCGACGATCCCGGAACGTCCGCCCCAGACCGGCCAGCAGCAGAACCAGGCCGGTTACGCCGAAAAACAGGTTGGCTTCCCACAGATAGCAGCGCCCCCAGTAAGGCAGCTGATGCATATCGCCGAAAAATCCCGGTGCCACCAGGGTTAACAGGTTCTCCGGCGGAAAAGAGAACATGGCGGCAAACTCATAAAAAACACCGCCCTGTCGGATGCTGTCTGCGGCCGCGGCCACGCCGGCAGACAATTGGACGGCACTCAAGACCGCGCCTATGAAGTACATGAAAATAAAAGCGGCCGGCAATCGCCATCCGCCGCGGCCGCCTGTCAACCTGCAAAGAACATAAATACCGGCCGCAACAGCAGTCACGAAAACCGTCTGGGGATGACCGGCCAGCACCTGGAGACAGACGGCCAACGCGCCCAGCCCCCACCAGGGCGTCCCTGCCCGCCATACGGAAACTTTTTTTCCGTCAGCCCGGGTCAGAGCGACCTCCACCCCGTCGATACAAAGAAAAATCAGAATGGCCCAGGGCAGGGCGCAGACCAGGCTCAAATGACCGGGAAAAACATGCAGATAACCAGCCCCGCCGAACATGGCCATGATCCCGGACAGCAGGGAGGCGAGCGGCCGGCGGCCATGAAAGCCCGCCCAGAGATACATTAATAAGCCGGATAAAAAAAGATGCAGCACAATGTTCCCGTTAATGGCCGCGGCCAGAGGCAGCACCAGGAAAATTCCGTTCAGGGGATACAGCAGGGCCGACTGGAACAGGCCGAAAAAAGGTACTCCGGCATAGATATAAGGATTCCACAAGGGGAAATTCCCCTGCTTAATCTGCTGAAATCCAAAATAGCGGGTATAGACGAACTGGTCCGAAAGATCGGCCCCGAACATGGACAAGACCGGCTGTCCCGAAGAAAACAGGATATCACCGAAGACGGCCATCAGCAAGACGAACAAGACCAGCATGTTGACGGCCAAAATCGGATAGCGCAGAGCCGGGCGGCAGCCCCGGTTATTGTCATGACAGCCGTTCAGCCGCATGCTTCCTCCGTGGCGCCCTCTTCTTTGAAGACCCAGTACCGGCTGATCGGCCAGGAGACTGCGGGGGTCGCGGCCACCACCGCCACGGCGGCAACCCAGTAGGCAAAACCGGCCAAATCGTGAAGGCCATAGGTTATCAGCAGGCTGACCAGCCAGTTTATCACCCGGGAAACACCGAAACGCCAGCTCCGGCGGCGGTGATCGGCGGATACCCGGAACACGAAATGAAGCTGCCCGAAATACGCTACCATAATAGAGCAGGCCCGCCCGAAAGTCACGGAAGCCCAGCTGGGCACGCCCAGCCAGTCCAAAAAGACGCTGCCGGCCAGATAGGCCAGGGCGGCCGCCCCGCCGATCATCAGGAAACGAAAAAAGGTCTCCCCGAAAATTTCCGAATAATTTTTGATACCCTTGACTCCTTGCTGCCGCGGTATATTCTAAACTAAATTGCCGCCAGATGACCTCAGCGGGTACTTTTTCCGGCCTCGTTTTCCATCCGCCAGGATGGCGGCAGTGGACGGTCTACCATCTCTGCCAGTTCCCGGTCGTGCCGATGGTACAACGGCCATAACACAGGCAGGGCTTCCCGCAGGAGGCGCACATCCTTTTTCACCGGCTTGAACATCAGCCGGTTGAACCACTCCAGATCCCGCAGCCGGGAGACAAGTCCCGGTTTGCCGGCGTCCCGCAGCCGATTACCGAACCGGTAAGCGATCTCCGTCAGCATAGGAAACCGGGCCGCCCGCAGTTTGTTGACCCGCCTGTTCAGGGACGGCGGCCGGAAGTCACTGGCAACTTCCAGAAATTCATAAATCTTGCGCACGAACGCGGCATTGTCCCGATACAGGTCATCCATGAACAAGACCAGAATATTGTCGCGTGAAAAACGGTCAAAATACGCCTTGAGATTTTCATAGTAATTGCCCAGGGCCATGATCTCGGGCTTGCGGGCAAAATCCACGAAAGAAAGGCCCTGGCGAAATTCCTTCCGACTGACATAATAAAAGGTCAGCCGTTCCCAGTAGTAATGGTCAAAGGTCCGCTCCACCGGCTCCCGCAGGCAGAACAGAATTTTACAATCCGGCAGATCGTTGCAGATCCGCTCGGCGCAGACCGGATCCGCGAAGTAGTCCATGGTGAACTCCCCGGCCGCCGGGTAACGCTCGGCGCCATCGAAAAACCCGGCATACCAGGATAGTCTCCGTTCATAGTTCCGGTTAAAAAAATAAATATCCTTGACCGCCGGGGTGAACACCTGCGGATGTTCCATGAGAACCTGATAAATATAAGTGGACGCCGAGCGCGCCGCCCCGGCATATAAAAAATTCGGCAGGGCCATTAATTCCACCCCCCTTCTTCCGCCGTAAAAGGTACGATGTACGATTTGAGGCTCCGCAGAGCGAGCGCCTCCCGGGAGCGCGCCGGGGACAGATAAAAATTTGCGAAGCGTATGTCCGCGGATCTGGCCTCCGCCGGCGTCGCCCCCCCCGGATGAAAGATGACCTCCATCACGCCCGGCTGTCCGGAAAAGCGGTTCAGCATGGCAGACAACTCCAGCCGGTCCATCTTACCGGAATACAGGATGCCCGCAAACCGGCGGCAATAGAGAATAGCGCGGGAATCCAGCTTTTTCCGGGCCGGTATGGACAACATATGCAGGAGTGTCCGTTTGACCCCGTTGATCGTCAGCAGCCGCGCGGCAGCCGGTGCAGACGCCAGCCGCTCATGGGGAATCCGGACATAGCCGATATCATAAGACGCGAGGCATTCGCACACCAGCTCAAAAACGGCAGGAATCATATGCACATACATGTGGCTGTCCAGACGCGGGAAAGGGCAGTCGCGGGCGGCCGGCCGGCATTTTTCAATCTGAGCCCGTATTTCCAAACCGACCTGCCGCCGCATTTCCTCCTGCTTCATTTTTCCCGC
Source organism: Desulfosudaceae bacterium (assembly GCA_046539175.1). Classification (GTDB taxonomy): domain Bacteria; phylum Desulfobacterota; class Desulfobacteria; order Desulfobacterales; family Desulfosudaceae; genus CAYTQK01. The sequence continues at coordinate 16,993 of JBKHHL010000016.1, read as the reverse complement.
CAGCGACAAGGCCCGCCAGAGACCGCCAAACCCATGACGGAAACAGCCGCTTTCCCCGATGAGCCAGGGCACCTCTTCCGCGGGGCTGACGGGACGCCCTTCCACCAGATTCAGGTGAATCCCCAGTGATACCCCGCGCCGTTTTTTCAAGGCATCCACGGCGTAGTCAAAGTCGGCGCCGTTGGGAACGAGACTGACCCCGTTCAGCAATCCGTCGTCAAGACATTGCAGAATGGTGTCAGTCCCGCTTCTGGTCAGGCCGAAATCATCGGCATTTACTAACAGCTTCATGAATATCCGGGTGTTATCAGGTACCGGTCTTGTCGGGGGAATCGTCCAGACCGATTCTGTCTGCCACCACGTACAGCGGCCGGGCCTTGACCTCTTCGTAAACGCGGGCCAGGTATTCTCCCTGGATGCCGTTGCTGACCATCAGCAGACCGATTAAAAAAAACAGAAAAACCGCCACCGTGGTCACTCCCCGGGTGACATGAATGCCGTGAAGCAGGGCGTCGACACCGATCATCAGGCCGCGCAAAAAACTTAACAAGGCGATCAGAAAACCGACATAGGTCCATAACCGCAGGGGTACCGTGGAAAAACCGAACAGGCCGTCCAGGGCGAAATTCCACAGCCGGCCGAATTTCCATTTGGGAGCGCTGAAGCGCCGCTCCCGGACGGTATAAGGAAAGGTGGCCGTGCGAAAACCCGGCCAGGCGTAGATCCCCTTCATAAATCGGGTTCGTTCCGGCAGCTGCCTGATAGCCGCCACCACCTTTTGATCCATCAACCGGAAATCAGAGCCGCCCGGCGGGATATCGACCATGGTAACCACCCGCAACAGGCGATAATAAAACCGGGTCAACCATTTTTTACCGGTCCCCTCGCCGACCCGCTTCTGGTTCAGGGGGACCACCATGTCATAACCTTCTTCCCGCCACAGCCGGATCATTTCCGGGATCACTTCCGGCGGATGCTGCGAATCCGCGTCCATGATGAGCACTCCCCGGCTGGACGCGAAATCAAGGCCGCCGGTTAAAGCCGCCTCCTTGCCGAAATTCCGGGAAAAGCTCAGGCCCTTGACGCGGTGGTCGTCCTCATGGGCAGCCTGGATGAGGTCAAGAGTTTGGTCGGTACTGCCGTCATTGACAAACAGGATCTCCCAGGATTGCTCCAGAGATTCCAGGACAGGCACGAGTTCATCCAGAAAAGGCCTGATGTTGGCCGCTTCATTGTAACACGGCACCAGCACCGTCAGCTCGGAAACAGATTCCATGCGATACCCTCCGGCCTGCTTATGTGCTTTAATTTATTATAAAATACAACCACGGTTGCTGTTGATCTTTTTGATAAAATCCACGGAACCCCTTCCCTGGCAGTCCCGCGCTTATACCGACCCCGGCCGCGTGTCGCTCCAGTCTGCCATCACTCAACCGGCAGACGGATATCCGCCTCGGAAATCAGCACGTAATTATCCGGTGAGACGTCGATCCGTTTAACCGGCTTTAAAATAAACGATTCGTTCAGAACGGTGACCGGCTCCAGCTGATTGGTGAGCGGATTACCGCGCTGCAAAGCCAGAATATGATCATAATATATATCGTCAAATTTTTTCAGGCGGGCGGCCTGCTGGTTGGCCTGCCCGAACCCGAGGGAACCCGCCTGGTGAATGGTGTAAAAATTGGTACGATCGGAAATGATCAGTATTTTCTGGCGACCGGGGTCATAATTGGCATAAAGATAATCCAGCACCCGGTTGTACTCATGGGTCAGGGATTTTCCCCGGATAATCCGCTGTTGTTCCGCCACCGGCCGGTAATACAGCAGCAGCACCACCGCCAGGCCGATCAAAAGCAGCCGGCCCTGGCCGCTGTCTCCGGCCGACAGGCGGAACAGCCAGTAAAGGGCCGGCAGCACCAAAAACGGCAGAAAAACCATGGCCAGGCGGTTGTCCATGGGGCTGCTCAGGTTTCCCCAGTAAAAGGCCGCGTAAAGCAGAAAAAGCGGGATAACGGTCAGTAACGCGAAACCGGCGACAACCCTGTTTTCAGGTCGAATGGTTCGAAAATCCAGGATATATTTTTTACCCGCCAGATAAAGGCCGGGCACCGCCATCAGGGCCACCACCGGCATAAAACCCAGGGCGGGATCCAGACCGGACAAAACAAACAGGTTTACCGGCAGATGCTCCGCCAGATTGCTTAGGCTGAAGACCTGCTCCGGAGTTTGAGAATTTAAACCGGACTGCACGGCGGCATGAAAAAAAGTATAACGACGCTGCCAGAGGACCGGCAGCAGCAGCAGCGGCACCAGCAGAGTCGGCCAGCGATAGGCCGCGATCATTTTTTTATCCAGCAGCAGGGACCAGGCCGCCACCAGGCCGAAAAAAAACAGGACTGATTCGTAGCGGCACTGGGCCAGCAGCACCAGGCTCAGAAAAAGAAGTTCCGCCCGGTCAACCTGGCGAACATCGGCCACACCGACCTCCCGGCCCCGCGTCAGCCCATACAGCACATACAAAACCACCACCAGGTAAAACAGGTTCAACACCTCAAACCCGCTGGCTGTTACCCAGAAAACGAAGGCCGGGAAAGCGGCCAGCAGCAGCATCCCGGCCAGGCCGTAAATCCGGGAGAACATCCGGGTCAGCAGCAGGTAAAAGACAAACAGCAGCAGCCCCCCGATAACAAGGTTGGCCACCATCCCGTTATAGGCGCTGTAGCCCAGCCCGGCATGGACCAGGGAAACCACAAAGGGGAACAGCAACGGCCGCTGATCTATCCGGCCGTGGTAATCAAAGTGGTAGTAATCCAGGCCCAGCCCATGCAGGGGGACGGCGGTGGTCTTTTCAAAATGCATGGACATGGAGGTGCCCACCAGGTTGGCTTCGTCGCCCAGAATCTTGAACTGCGGCGGCGACAACTGACCTGTCAACACCATCAGTCCCGCCGCCAGCAGCAACGCCGGGTAGTGGGCTTTCAGCAAAGCCCGCCAGCGCCCCCGCCCGGCCCGAACCACCAGCACCGCCCAGACCACAAATCCGGCCAGCACAAAATAATATCCGGTGTACCGCAGCAGGGGCGGCAGCCAGGGACGCGGCAGACCCAGGCCCAGAGCAAGGGCGCCCGAGGTGACCAGCCCGAACAAAAAGAGGCGTTTTTTTATAACCGGCTCCATAATCCCTCAGGCAACCCTGTCAATAATCCCCCTGTGAATAATCTTTGACATCGTACCATCCTTTTTCTATGGTTGACAATCAAAACGCCAAATTCCGGTTGATAAAGAGCATGAATTACGTCAAACCCCCGAACCTGATGTCCCGCTATAGTCTTCCGGGGCTTATCCTGATACTTTTGATTCTGATCACCGCCATGGCCATTCTGGCCTGAGTGCCGCCGGTCAGCCGGGACGCCCTGACGCAGCACCTTACCATCTTTTTTAAAATCAGATCCGACGCGGCCAAATCAGGAAAGACCCGGGCTGATTCAAGGCGGGCTCAGGCCGAACCGGCACAGGTCCTCCCGGATCTGGCGCAGCATGAGGCCGGTATCGACAAAGGGATACAGGTCCAGGGTGGGGGTGGTGTGCCGGTTGACCAGCGCCAGGATATCGTTGCCGGTGGCCCCCCGCAGATAGACCCGCCGATATCGCCGGGCGGCCGCCGACTGACCGGCCAGGCGCCGGTTTTCGGACAGGTACAGAAAAAGAGGGCGGTATTGATCCAGCCCGGACCGGGACCGTACCAGGCTCAGGGCCCGCCGGTAAAACCAGTAACCGCGGTCATAATGGCCGGCAAAAGTCAGCATGTGCCCGAGAGCGAAATGACTGTGCCACTGGCGCGGATGTTTTTCAATGACCCGCTCCAGGGTTCGCAGGCCACCCTGGTAATCACCGGCCAGGTTCTGGTACAGCGCCCGGGATATGTCATACTGCACCCCGGTCTGATAAGAAATGGCCCGGTCGATATGTTGCAGGGCCTGCCCGGGATCAGACAGGGCGGCCAGGCGGGATAACGAATACCAGTTGTTGGCCAGGTGTCCCTTGACCCGGCTCTTATCAAGCAGACCCGGATTCTCTTTACACCTGGCCTCATAGATCGCCAGGCTGTTGCCGAAAGCCTGGCCGGCCCGCGCCCATTGTCCCTGTTCCTGGTAGGTCTTACCGATCTCCCTCCACAAAAGGGCCCGTTCAAAAATGTAATTTCCCGGCTGTTTATCAAGCCCCCGGCGGAACAAGTTCCGGGCCTGATCAATATCTCTGTCCTGGCCCCGGGTATAGCATCGCCCCAATCCGTGCCAGGGACGTATCATTTCCGGGGCGACCCGCACGGCGCTGGTCCACAGAGATTTTTCAGAGCGCCAGTCCATGTTCCGAAGGTGGGTACTCAAACCGAAAAAAAAGACCATGCCACCCGTAAACAATGCCAGCAGCAGGCCCAGGGCCGGCCGGCGCTTTTGGTAAAAGCGGATTCCCCGCGCCAGAAGGATGGCCACCGGCAGAAAAACAAACACTGAGGGCAGGTAGTTTCGGTGTTCATAAGCGATTTCCAGCGGCACCAGCGTGCCTTCCACCAGATGATGGGTCAGATAAAAGAGGATCGGAAAGCCGAGCCAGGGCCAGCGCCGGCCGGCGCCCAGGGACAGGAGAAAAAGAACGGCCAGGCCGCTGACGGCCGCGAAGGTGACCGGCGGCGCCCACAGTGAATCGGAAAGGGTAAAGTAATGCTCCAGCGAAAACCGTCCCGGATCCGGATAAAAAAGCTGCGAAACATAAAAGAATATCACCCGCGGCTCGGTGAGAAGCCGCTGTTTCAGCGAAAAGGGTCGCAACTCGTAGCCGGACAAAAAACTCTCCAGACCACCGACAAAACCGAGCCACCGGGCGATCAGCAGGGGCGCCAGCAGCAAACCGACGATCACCATGATTACCAGGACCGGTCTTTTCCGGAGCCTGGAGGCGCCGTTAAAAAAAAACACCTCCACCAGCAGCAGCCCCACCGGAAAGAGAGCGGCGTTTTCTTTGGCCAGAACTCCGGCCAAAAAAGCCGCCGCCGCCAGCGGCAACCATTTGAAACCGGCCGCCGGGCGGCGCTCCCGGAAAGCCAGGCGGCCGCGCAGATAGGCCCACAAACCGATCAGATAAAACAGGGCCGCCAGGGAAGTCATCCGCTGCACAATATAGGTGACCGCCTGGGTTTGAATGGGATGGGCCGCCCATAACAGCGTCGCCAGCGCGGCCACGCCGACGATATCCCGGTTCGACAGCCCCGTTCGGGCAAGTCCCATCAGAATAACAATGATCTTGTATAAAAACAGGGCGCTCAGCAGATGGATAAGAAGATTGACCAGATGATAGCCGGTTACCCGGTGATGGCCGAGATAATAGTTCAAAGCGAAGCTGAAACAACTGACCGGCCGAGAAAGACGATTCCCACGCTTTTCCCAGAAAAAGGTATTTATGATTGTCTCGGGGGTCAGCCGGGTCAGCTGGAGATCATCGCGTTCCAGGATATTGGGCCGGTCATCAAAGGCAAACGGGGACTGCAGCGTGTTGCTGTAAATAGCCACCAGAAACAGGGCCGACAGCACCAGCAGAACGCCCGCGGTCATATGAAGGTTGCGGCCGCCGGTCATTGCCGATTCTCCTTATCCCGACCCAGCAGGGACAGGGCCGTGCTGATGACCGTTTCCGGATAAATCGCCCGCAGGCAGAGGTTGTCGCCGTCACAGGGAGAATGGCGGTGATTATAAGCCGTCAGGCAGGGCGAACAGGCGCAATTCGCGAACAGGTTGACGGCCTTTTCATTGAGCGACCCATACAAAACCGGGGTTTCCGGCCCGTACAGGATAATGCTGGGGAGGGAGACCAGACCGGCGAAATGTCCCGGTCCGCCGTCATTGGTGATCAACAGGCGGGCGCCGGCAAACACCAGCAGCAGCTCGTGTACCGAGGCGGTAAACCCGGTCATGTCGGCGCAGAAACTCCCGGCGCAGGCCTCACTGATGGTTTCCGCCAGGGGGCGGTCCGCCGGCGTGCCGGTAACGGCGATGCTGTAACCGGCTTCCGTCAGGGTCCGGGCCACCCGGGCATAGTACTGAACCGGCCAGGCCCGGATGGGCAGCAGTCCTCCCCCGGGGTGCAGAACAACCAGCGGCCGCTGCCTGATGTCCAGAACCGGCAGATCGGCTTCGATCCGCCGGGTCATAGCCTCCCGCTCCCGGGACGATATGCTGACCGACGGCAGAGCCGGGTGACCGTTCTCAACCAGGCGCTTGCACTGGGGCCGATTAGCGGCGTCCACCGCCTCGGCCAGGTTTAAAAACTGCCGGGTGATATGCAGGTAAGGATTGTATAACACCGGCCGGTTGATAAAATCGCCCCGGTACAGCCCTTCCTGGGTATAACGATAAAAACCGGTTTTCACCGGCGCCCCGGAAAAAAAAGAATAGATGCTGCTGATCCGGGAAAACAGTTCGCAATCCACCACGATATCCGGCCGGCGGTGCCTGATGGCCAGGGCGAAGTTCAGGCTGTCCCGGATAAAACGGATCAGCGAATCGTCCCGGACGACATGGACCTGGCCGGCGGGAAACAACTCCATGAGATCTATAATTTCCCTGTTCCGGGCAAAGGTCAGAACTTCCAGGGCCGCGCCGGGATACTTTTCTTTGAGCCGCCGCACCATGGGCCAGGCCATGGTCAGGCTGCCCATTTCCGACAGCAATATGACCAGGATTCGATGGACCTGCCCGGGCGCCGCTTTTTTCCCGCCGCTGGCCTTCCCCTGGGGCAGCAACGACAAAACCCGGCAGATCAGGGTTCCCAGGATACGGTCAATTCTGCGCTGAGTGGTAATATTCACTGGTCTTTCCTGGCCTCATTCCGGCCGGCCAGCCATTGCTCATAGCCGCCGGCCACCTGTCTTCTCAGTCCGTCTCCGGACAAATCCAGACCACCCCTGGTCAGGGCCTGTTGATAATAATCACGGGCCTTTTCGGCCTGCCCCTTTTCCCGGGCGGTCCGCCCCTGGCGATAATATTCGCTTACCAGGGGATAAAAATCAACCCCGGTTCGGCCCGGCCGCTTCCCGGCCGCCAGGCACCGCTTAAGAAAACGGGCCGCTTTTTCAAAGTCCTGCCGGGCGGCCGCCGTCCCGGCCAGGTAAAACCAAGCGGCCGGATGCTCCGGGGCCAGCTCCCGGACCTTTTGGAACTGAACGGCGGCTTCCGGCCACTGCCCGGCGGCCGCCCGGGCCCGCCCCAGGGTGGCCCACAAGGCCGCCTTGTCCGGACGCAGCGAGGCCGCCCGGGTAAAATGAAAGATAGCGGCGGGCATGTTGTTCTGCCCGGCCAGCAGGTTGCCCAGAGCGTTATGAGCCAGAAAATCATCCGGATTCACCGCCAGGGCGTGGCTATACAGGGAGCGGCTGTCCCGCCAGACGGCAACCTGGCTATGAGCCAGCGGCCAGTAAGCGCCGACCAGCAGCACCGGCACCACCACCAGGCCCAGCCGGCCGACTCGCCCCCCGGAAACGGTCAGCAACTCTTGCAGGCCGAACACCGGCATGACCAGGAGGCCGATCAAAGGCATGTACATATACCGGTCAGCCATGAAAAAATCGCCGATTTTGACAATACCGATCACCGGCACCAGGGTGCCCAGGAACCAGAGCCAGCCGAAAAGAAGATAGCGGCGCTTTTTTGAAAAATATACCGCCGCCGCCGTGACCAGGGCCAGCAAGGCCGCCACGACCATCAGCTCAAGGACGTTGACCGGTTGGCCGGAGACGGGGTAAAAAACCGACAGATCCACCGGCCAGAGAGCTTTTTTCAAATAAAGGCCATAGGCTGTCAGGGCGTTGGCAAGCCTCTCCGGCCAGGGCGCCGAAGCCAGGGAAACCAGCCCGCCGCCCTGATGTTGAGCGACCAGGGTGACAATGCTGCCGGCCGCCGCCAGGCAGAACAAGGGAACTTTCTCCCGGACCAGCGGCCACCAGCGCTTGACAAGAGAAATTCCGGGAACGGCCGTTCTGTCCCGGCCCAGCGGCCAGTAATCAAGCAGCAGCAGCACAAAGGGCAGGGTCACGATCATGGTTTTAGCCAGCAACCCCAGCGCGAAACAGGCTGTCACCAGCAGCATCAACCGGGGGCGACCGGAATTACGCGCGTAATAACCATAACTGACCAGGGCCAGCAGCCAGAAAAAAGCGCCCAGCAGCTCCTTGCGTTCGGATATCCAGGCCACCGCTTCCACGTGCAGGGGGTGCACGGCGAACAAAAGGCCCGTCATAAAACCGGCCCAGGTCCGGCCGCTAAGATCCCGGAATAAGAAAAAAACCAGCAGGCTGTTGAGGATATGCAAAACCAGGTTGGTGAACAGGTAGCCCCCCGCCCGGACCCCGTAAATTTCGGTATCCACCAGAAAGGACAGCCAGGTCAAGGGATGCCAGAATTCGCCTTTAAAGGTGGTCAAGGCCCAGGCGATATTGGCCGGACTGAGGCCGGATTTGACCCGGTCATTGCCGGTGACATACAAGGGATCATCCAGGGTCAGAAAGGTATGCCGGGACAATTGATAATAAAGGCTGGCCGTGACCACCACGATCAGGACGATGGCCAGCCGGGAAAGCCAGGCCCGGCGCCGGGACAATTTCTTTTCCTCTGCGCCCGGAGAAGTTGCCATCATTTAATGGCCTTATTGATCAGTTCGGCGGGAATCACCCCCAGGTAAACCTGACCGTTGATGAGATAGCTGGGCGTGCCGGTGACCCCGAGTGACAACGCCTCCCTGATGTCTTGCCGCAGTTCCCGGCGGATCCGCGGATTTCGCAGGGCCCCGGCCAGCTCCGCCGCCGGCAGCCCGGTCGAATCGGCCAGCTCCTTCAAGGACAGGCTGCCCCGCTTGACGCTGAAGAGGTGGTCGTTCATTTCCCAGAACTTACCCTGTTTGGCGGCGTAAACGCTCAGCAGCGCCATCTTTCCCGAACCAACGTGAAAAGCGTTACGGACAATGGGATTAAATTCATGATCCACCGGAAAGTTGCGGTGGACCAGCCGGATGGTTTCAGGATGGGCCTCCGTCAAATCCCGCAGGTAAAAATGCATTTTCCGGCATTGAAAACAAAGGTAATCGGTAAACTCCACGATGGTCAGCTCCGGATCCTCGGCGCCGATCCAGGGATGACCCTCGGCTGTCAAGCCGTGCGGCAAAGAGACATCCAGCCCCTCCGGCCGGACCTGCCAATAGGAAGGCAGAAACAGGTAAAGCAGGATAACGGCGGTACCCAGAAAAGCCCAGGTGGCCTGTCGCCGGCGGCCGGAGACAAAAAAACGAATATCCCGGACCAGACCTTTGGCCAGGGTGGTTTCGGTGAATCGCCGTCGAATCAACCAGCAATAAAACAGCAGGGCGAAATTGATGCCATAGCTGACGATACACATGATGCAGTAGCTGTGGATAAGATAATTGGAGATCAGGGCCAGGACAATACTGTAGAGGGAATACCCCAGCGACACCACCAGCAGCAGGGTCCAGCCCCGTTTTTCACCGTCCGGCCGGCGGCGGGCGTCCAGCCCGGCGAAAGCGAGCAGAAGCAGCGCCAACAAATAACCGATCACCCCCCAGAGCGGTACCGGGATATCCAGAAAAACGGCGTAGGGACTCTGGGAAACCGTATCGCAGTTGATGGCCCGGGACACGGCGCAGAAACTTTTGTAGGAGATGTCCGTGTGTACCCGGTAATGGGAGACAGACAGGTAGATGGAGTCAAAAAATCCGGCGGCGGCCAGCAATAAAGCCGGCACGAAATAAACGGCAAAAGGCTTTGGTTTAACGCGCCCGGACTGACGGTTGCTCATAGCGGTAAAATCTCCTGGCTGGAGGCTTCTTCGCCAATGGCATAAAAAACCTGTTTTAACACCGGCGCCACCAGGTCGGCCTCAACCGGTATGGTTCCGCCGGGTGCCGGCAGATCTTTCAACTTTCTGAATATAGCATAAACATCAAACCGGGCAAACATATTTCGGGCGTATCGCGCCGCGGCCGCCTGATCCTGGGCCCGGACGCTGTTTTCGATCAACAGAAAAAAGGTCATCATCTTAAGCGGACGCCGGTGCTGGGCCAGCCTGTAATACCAGGCGGCCCGTTCAAAATGACCGGAACGGCTCAGGGCGCTGCCGGTCGCGGCCAGAATTCGCGGCAGATTATAGGGATCAGCGGCCAGGGCTCTTTGATACCAGCCCAGGGCCTCCGCCGGCCGGTCCCGCCACAGCAGAATCAGTCCCTTGAGGGCGTAATAATCGGGGTTGACCTTTCCGCCGGATCGTTGACGCGCCCTGTCAAGCAATTCATCCGCGACCGCCTCGGCCTCGGCCCAGCGGCCCAGGCGCATAAGCGGAACGGCCCGGTGGTACCCGGCTTTCAAAAAGCCGGGATCGGCATCCCAGGCGTCGGCGTAAGCGGCCGCCGCCTGTTCATACTGATGCAGGTGCATATAGACACCGCCCAGGTTGTCGTATATCCGGGCGCGAAACCCCTGGTTGGGCATATCCAGCCTCAGGGCCTTTAGCAGCAATTCCAGCGCCAGGCGATTGCTGGCGGGCGTAGCCTGCTCCCCCCAGGCCAGTTCCACGGCCACGTTGGTAACGGGCCCGGCGCTGCCGGGCGCCTTGCGCATGGCGTCATACCAGAGGCTTTTGGAAGACTGCCAGACCAGGTTGCGTTCATAGGTAAAACGGCCGAAACCGACCAGAACAGTAACAACGCAGATTATCAGCCCGAAATAAATCATCCTGTTGCGGCCTTGATAATAAACAATTCCCTGATACAGCCCGGCGGCTACCGGCACGAACAAAAACAGCGAGGGCAGATAGTTGCGGTGTTCAAAGATCAGCTCCAGGGGAATGACGGTCGATTCCACCAGGTGATTGATGAAGAAAAAAAGCACCGCCCAGGCGAAAAGCGGAAATTTCCGCCGCAGGCGCCAGGCCGCCAGGATCAGTCCGAAAACCAGAACTATGGCCGGCAGGGTCGTCCAGGGGGAAAAAAGCGAACGGAACAAGACCACGTCATGAGTTATGGACAGACGGGAAGGCAGCGGATAAAACAGCTGGGAAAGATAAAAAAGAACGAGGCGGGGCTGGGTCAGGATCCGTTCGGCCAGGGTAAACGGCCGCCAGTCATAACCGTGAAGAAAAAACAGGGGATCGCCCTTGGCAAATACCGCCAGGCCGATAAGACCGGCCAGGATGACCATTACAGTCCAGTAGACCGTCCTGCGCCGATAAAAAGGCGGTTTGGCAGTTGCCGAACCGGTTACAGCGGGAAAAAAGATCAACTCCAGGGCCAGCAGGGAAAGCGGCAGCAGGATGGCGTTTTCCTTGGACAGAACCGCCGCCAGCGCCGCCAGCGCCGTCAGCAGTAAATATACCGCCCGGCGGCCCCCGGCGGCGCGCCGGGCTTTTAAGTAAGACCACACCCCGGCCAGGTAAAACAGGCCCGCCATAACCGCCATGCGCTGCACAATATAGGTCACCGCCTGGGTCTGAACCGGATTGACCGCCCACCAGGCCGCCCCGGCCAGGGCAACGAAACAGGCCGCTCCGGCCGGGTAACGGCCGGCCAGGGCCGGGGTCTGAAAAATTTCAAAAATGGTCAGGTATAATAAAACCGCGGTCAGCAGGTGCAGGGTGATATTGACCAGGTGGTAGCCGGTGGTATCGTCTTTCCCGGCATACCAGTTCAGGGCAAAGGAGAGGCTGGGCAGGGGCCGGAAAAAACGCTCTTTACCGGCCTGGGAAAAAAAGGTCTTTTTTATGGAAGCGGTATCAAGGTGGTCAAGATGGAGCTGCTGATTATCGACGATATTGGGCTGATCATCATAATGCCAGGGCACAGACAAGGTATTGAAATAAACCGGCAGGATAAGGCCGGCCAGCAGCAGCACTACCATTGCCAGCCGGATACTGGACGGCGCCACCGTATGGTTCACGCTTCCTCCTTGCTCATCCTTGACCATGCCTGATACTGAAATTATATCATGTGACAGATAATTGCAAAAAGAAAAAAAGAGACCCTGGCCACAAAAAAGAAGGGCGGGCCATACGGCCCGCCCTCTGAGATAAGACCTACTGTTAAAATCCGGTTAGTTACAGCTCAATGTACTTGGTGTACACTTCATCAGTCCACATGGAATCCTCACCCTGATACTCGTCGGGGCATCGGCCGGAGTCATCCTTTACCGTAATGGTAATGTTCTTGTTGGGATCCTCCGAAACAACATCATAATCGCTGTTGCTGACCGCACTTTCCGAAATATCGTCCTTTTCGATCGTGGTATTTGAAGGAATCGAAAAATGATCCGAAATTTCACCGGCAATGCTGTTGGCGTCTGATTCGGCCCGGCTGCAGAAAGCTTTATTCCGATAGGAGATAAAGTTGGGAATAGCGATGGCCGCCAGAATACCGATGATCGCGATAACGATCATCAGCTCGATCAGAGTAAAACCCTGAGTGCCTGTTCTTAATTGAAGTTTACGTAACATGGTGCCTCCTTGGTTGAAAATGTTGGGTTTAAAACTGTTGGGTTGATGTCAAAACTGCCTGCCTGCTTTTATCAGCTTGCCGTGGCTCCCCTCCTTTCATGTTTTTTAAGTTGACTGAAAATTTGTTGCTTACCTTTTTTAAAAAACCTGAAAACGTTTTTGTTGCCAGCGTTTTCATTTAAGTTTTCTTAATTATACTCTAATGCAATAAAGATGCCGTTTTAAGGTATTTTGTTAAATAAAATTTAAAAATCCATCTTTCCAGGTAGTTGGGCCACAAAAAAACATGGGGTCGCTCCCGGAACCTTCCTCCTGCTTTCCGGAGTCACCCCGGGAACAACAAATTGCGTCAGTCATAACACAAAAATTGTCAGCCGCTTGTTGATCGCGTGCCGGTCGCTTGCCAGCCGAGTGTCGGCCGAGTGTCGGGGGCGCCAATCTTCCGGATATATTATTTTAATTTTACGCCTCAATATCCAGCTTGTCAAGCCTGTAGCGAAAGGAACGAAAGCTGATGCCGAGCAATTCACTGGCCCGGTTTTTATTACCGCCGCTGTATTCCAGGGCTTTTTTCAGGTAGGCTTTTTCAATCTCCGCCAGGATCTCGTCCAGAAGTACCCCGTTGGCCACTTCGTCCAGGTCGAACCGCTGGCTGGTGCCCTCGATCCAGCGACGCTTGTAAGTGGAAATGGACAGGCTTTCCGGAAGCAGAATATTGGTTTCCGAAAGCGCCACACTGCGTTCAATCAGATTTTCCAGCTCGCGGACATTTCCGGGAAAATCGTATTTTTCCAGCATATCAATGGCATAGGACGAAATTTTGGACATGTCCTTGCCGAACTCCCGGGAAAATTTATCCAGGTAATACTGGGCCAGCAGCTTGATATCGCTTTTCCTTTCGCGCAGGGGCGGCACGTTCAACTCTATCACGTTTAACCGGTAAAACAGATCTTCCCGGAAATTACCGTCAATAACCTCCTGCGATAGTTTTTTATTGGTAGCCGAAAGAATTCTGGCGTCCACCGAGATATCCTCGGTGCCGCCAACCGGTTTAAAAACCCCGCCCTGGACCACCCGCAGCAATTTAACCTGCAGGGGCTGGCTCAATTCGCCGATTTCATCCAGAAAAATGGTCCCTCCGTGGGCCAGGGAAAAAAGGCCCTTCTTATCATAAGTGGCCCCGGTGAACGAGCCCCGCTTATGACCGAACAGCTCGCTTTCCATGAGATTTTCCGGAATGCCGCCGCAATTGACCACCACAAAGGGCTGCTCGGCCCGGCTGCTCTCGTCGTGTATGGCCCGGGCGATAATCTCCTTGCCGGTGCCGCTTTCGCCGCTGATCAGGACCCGGGTCCTGGTCCGGGCCACCTGCCGGATCAGCTTGTAGATATGCTTCATCTTGGGATGGTTGCCCACTATACGATCGAAATGAAGATGATCTTCCAGGTCCTCCTCAATGACCTTTTTTTCCCGCTCCACGGTCCTCAATTCCAGGGCCCGGGCGAGGGTATCTTTTAATTCATGGCCGTCCAGCGGTTTGGGCACAAAATCGTAAGCACCTTCATTCATGGCTTCCACGGCGGTTTCGGTGGTGGAATAGGCCGAAATCATGATGACCACCGTGTTATGATCCGCCTGCTTGGCGGCCTTCAAGACCTCAATGCCCGAGATATCCCCCAGCCGGACATCACAAAGGACCAGGTCAAACCGCATTTCGCCGATCATGGACACCGCCTTGCGACCGTCCTCGGCGCAGACGACCCGGTACCCGTCCCGGCTCAGCATGACATCCAGGAGTTCCCGCATGCTTAATTCATCATCAACCACCAGTATCTGGGGAGGGGTGTCACTCATACGCTTGCTCTTCCTTGATGGCTTCGTAAAAAGTCCAATTGCCGCATGGCGGCCGGCTTCGTTGCAGCGTTTTTCTCGGAATTTCACGTACTGCTAAGTACGCTGCATTCCTCGAAAAACTCTGCGCCTTGATCTTAAACTTTTTACTTTGCCATCCCAATTGGGACTTTTTACGAGGCCATCTTCCTTGACCTTACGAAAAAATTCACATTTCTGGATGACAAACACCAGATGGTTCCCTCCATGTGAAATGGATGGACACTATTTATGACAAAAAAGCTATCCGGCTTCAGATCCGCTATCGACCACCCGGCCGCCGACCAGGATCATGGCGGCCCGTCCTTTCAAGGGCCATCCCTGGAAGGGGCTGTTGCGCCCCAGGGAATAAAAATCAGCCACCTCGACCCGCCAGGAAACCTCCGGATCAATAATAGTGATGTCCGCCCGGCCGCCGCGGGCCAGACCGCTTTCTACCCCCAGAACGCGAGCCGGCGCCGTGGACATTTTTTCGATGAGGCTGTCCAGGGAGAGGACCCCGTCCGCCACCAGGGACAGGGACAGGGCCAGGGAAGTTTCAATGCCGCTGATGCCGTTGGCGGCCTGGTCAAACTCCACCATTTTTTCCAGCACCGAATGGGGGGCGTGATCACAGGCGATAATATCAATGGTGTCGTCGGCCAGCCCGTCCCGGACCGCCTGCCGATCATCAGCGGATCGCAGCGGCGGGTTGACTTTGGCGGCCGTGTCGTAGCGGTCCACCGCTTCATCGGTCAGCATGAAAAAATGGGGGGCGGTTTCCGCCGTGACCGGGGCGCCCCGTTTTTTGGCGGCCCGGATGGCGTCCACCGACTCCCGGGTACTGACATGGGCGATATGAAGAGCCGCCCCGGTCAATTCGCACAGGGCGATATCCCGCTGCACCATGACACTCTCGGCCGCGTTGGGAATGCCGGGCAGTCCCAGCCGGGTGGCCATAACCCCTTCGTTCATGACGCCGCCGCCGACCAGGGGGAAATCTTCGCAATGAGAGATAACCGGCAGGCCAAAGCCTTTGGCATATTCCAGGGCCCGGCGCATCAACTGGCCGTCTGAAACCGGGTTGCCGTCATCCGACACGGCCACCGCCCCGGCTTCTTTCAACTCGCCGTAATCGGCCAGCTCCCGGCCGGCCAGCCCCCGGCTGATGGCTCCCACCGGGCATATCCGGATATTGGCGGCGCAGTCGCGTCCCCGGGAAATCATGAATTCACAAACCTGGGCGCTGTCATTGACCGGATCGGTGTTGGGCATGGGACAAACCGTGGTAAAACCGCCCCGGGCCGCGGCCAGGGAGCCGCTGGCGATGGTCTCCTTGTACTCGTAACCGGGTTCCCGGAAATGCACGTGCATATCGATCAGGCCGGGCACGACCAGTTTGCCGCCGGCGTCGATTTCCCGCTCCACGGTGGCCGGGTCGAAGTTACCGCCACCGGCCGGAACAAGATCGACAATTTTCCCGGCCTTCACCAAGATATCATAATCGCCGTCCAGATGTCCCGGATCGATTACCCGGCCTCCCTTAATCACCAGCATCCCGCTGTCCTCCCATAACCAGATAAAACAGGGCCATGCGAACCGCCACGCCGTTTTCCACCTGATCCAGAATCAGTGAACCCTCGCCGTCGGCCACTTCCGGAGCGATTTCCACGCCGCGGTTCAACGGACCGGGATGCATGATCAGAACATCCGGACGGGCCTTTTTCAGCCTGGCGGAGGTCAAGCCGTAAACCCTGGCATACTCCCGGACTGAAGAAATCAGGCCGGCGGCGCGCCGTTCCTTTTGTATTCGCAGCATCATGATAACATCAACCTCGGCCACGGCCTCGTCCACGTCATGGGTCACCGTCGCCCCCAGGGACTCAAGACCGCGGGGAATCATGGTCGGCGGAGCCGCCACCATGACTCGCGCACCCATCCTGGTGAAACCGACGATGTTGGACCGGGCCACCCGGCTCCGGGCGATATCCCCGATGATGGCCAGCCGCAAGCCCTCGAAACTCCCTTTTTTTTCACGGACGGTCATCATGTCCAACAAAGCCTGGGTAGGATGGGCGTGCATGCCGTCGCCGGCGTTGATGACCGGAACGCCCACGTGTCGCGCCAGCAGGTGCGGAGCCCCCGCGGAGGAGTGACGTATGACCAGCACATCCGGAGACATGACCTCGATATTACGAACGGTGTCAATCAGGGTTTCCCCTTTGGTCATGCTGCTGGTACTAGCTGACAGGGACAGGGAATCGGCGCTGAGGCGCTTGGCGGCCAGGTCAAAGGAGACCCGGGTGCGGGTGCTGGGCTCGTAGAAAAAACTGACAATCGTCTTGCCCCGCAAGGTGGGCACTTTTTTGACCGGCCGCCGGGATATCTCCTTCATATTCCCGGCGGTATCCAGAATCAACCGGACGTCGTCGCAGGTCAGCGAATTCATATCCAGAATATGTTTGGTTGACAGAGACATATCTCAGCCTGTTCCTTAATTGACGGCTTCGTAAAAAGTCGGGATTCCCCTTATCGCGTCACCCCGGCGGAGGCCGGGGTCCAGTAAAATCAAATAGTTCTGG
>JBKHHL010000120.1:0-8253 GCA_046539175.1 Desulfosudaceae bacterium | reverse complement strand
GGTACGTGGATATAATAATCACCGAGGAACGTATAATTTATAAAATATGATGGCTGGGTAAAAAGCCCTTTTCCGCCTGGCACCGAATTTTTCGGCAATCACCCGTTTATAGTAAATAAAACCATCAGCCATCACACGCTATCCGGAGTGTGATGGCGTCCGGTGGGCGTCCGGGAAGATGTCCGGGCTTTTCACGAAGCCGTCTTCAGTCGTTATTAACCTCTACCAGTTCAATGTCAAAGTGGAGGTCTTTTCCAGCCAGGGGATGATTGGCGTCCAGAATGACCGATTCTTCGGAAACATCAGTCACGGTAACGTTAATCACCTCCCCGTCCGGTTGACGGATCTGGAGCTGCTGGCCAATTTCGACCTCAATGTCGGGCGGAATCTGAGCGCGCTCCACTTCCACCGCCAGTTCTTCCTGGTAATGGCCGTAACCCTTGTCGGGTTCAATGGTCATCTGCTTGGTCTCGCCGGCAGTCATGCCAACTACCGATTCTTCAAAACCTTCTATGATTTCGCCGTTGCCGATAGTGAACTCAAGGGGCTCGCGGTCCTGGGACGAATCAAAGGTTTCGCCATTTTCAAATTTACCGGTGTAATGGACTTTGACTTTGTCTCCGCTTTTGGCCTGTGTCATTTTTCTTTCCTTTTTTTTGGGGGTTGCCTCTATTCGGCCCAGCCATATAATTATCCGTAAAAGGAAAAAAGGGAAAGGCGCTTTGGTAGAATAGAAAAGAGAAAACTCCAAGATAACCTGTATTTTATAACAAAATAACGATTATCCGGATATCTGTCAACCCTTTTGTTGTTGTTTCGGCCGGCCCGGCCTGAGACGGAAATACGATTGAAAAAAAAACCTGATATGATATTTTCAAAAAACCGGATTTTTGTAAAAACGCCGGTTTTAAGCCGGCCCTGGCCCCGGCCGGGTTGCCGGATTCTTTTAACCCCCGGAAGCTGTTTATTTCATGAAATATTCGGGATAGGGAGAAAAAAATGTGGCTGGTTCTCTTAATCGTTGTCCTGGTTCTGTTTCATGCCGGCTGGTATCTGGTCACCCGGAGTAAGCTTTACGCCCCCCTGCCGGAGGAGGCCACCATCACCCGCTTTCAGCGGGATCTGCTCGACAGGATGAACATACATGTCGACCAGGGCGTGATAGAAGAAGCCCGGCTGGAATCTGCCGGCAATCGTCTGCGCCTCACCATTTTACCGGCCGGAGAAGGAGCGCCGGTGCTGGTCTTTATCCCCGGCACAGCGGTTTACGCCTTTACCTATATTGAATTGCTGTACGCCCTTTACCGGCGGGACATCACCGTGGTTGGCTTTGATCCCCGGGGGCATGGGCAAAGCGGCGGCCCCCGGGGCGATTACACCATTAACGGGATCGTGGATGACGCCCTGGCGGTAGTCGCCTATGCCCGGCAACGGTTTGGCGGCGAGGTGGCCGTGGGTGGCAGCAGTCAGGGGGGCCTGGCCGCCTTTTACGCCGCCGCCCGGGATTCTTCGCTGGCAGCGGCAGTGTGCCATAACATTGCCGATCTGAACGGACGGGACAACCTGCGGCTTTCCCGGCTGAAAATACCGGCCGGCCTGGTTCCCGTCAACCAGATGCTGCTGAAGCTTTACGGCGGTTTCGCTGTTCCCGTGTCGCTCTACCTGGATTTGTCCCGGGAGATTTTAAAAGACGGCACGGACGCGGCCACCTATGTTAAGGAAGACCCCCTCTGTGTCAACTGGATTACCTTAAGGGCGCTGGGGTCATTGATGAAGACGGAGCTGGCCCGGCCCGTCAACTCCATTGAGGTTCCGGTGATGCTGATCCATTCGGACCGGGACAATATTTTCCCCCGCGATTACGTGGAAGATATATTCAACCGTCTGACCTGCCCCAAAGAGTACCTGCTCCTGTCGGATCGGGACCACCTGGTCATGACCAATCATGTCGATGAAGTGGCCGGACCCATAGCCGACTGGCTCCAGCAGATCGGGCCGGTTCAGCAGCCGGGGCCGGATTCCTGAAATTCAGCCTGAGGAGCCCCGCGGCCGGAAGCTCTTTTTAACTACGGGGAAGCTTTTGTCATGAACATAGTCGGCGAGATTAACGGCCTGTACACGGATTATTATGAACTGACCATGTCCCAGGGCTATTTCCTGAACGGCAAGGGCCGGGATAGGGCGGTTTTTGATTATGTTTTCCGGGAGAATCCCTTTGACGGGGGCTACGTGATTTTCGCCGGCCTGGATAACTTCCTGGCCGCCCTGGGGCGGTTTTCCTACCAGGCGGAGGAGCTGGAATATCTGCGGGAACAGGGCTTTGACAAGGAGTTTCTGTCTTTTTTAAAAGACTTCCGCTTTCAGGGAGCCATTCACAGCGTATGTGAAGGAGAAGTGGTTTTTCCGCTGGAGCCGCTTATGCGGGTGGAAGGCACTGTCGTCGAGTGCCAGCTCGTCGAAACCCTGCTGCTTAATTTTATCAATTTTGAATCCCTCATCGCCACCAAGGCCTCGCGCTTACGGCGCGTGGCCGGGACCAAAACCGTCAGCGATTTCGGATTACGGCGGGCCCAGGGCCTGGGCGGCCTGCAGGCCAGCCGGGCGGCCATCATCGGCGGGGTCGACCTGACCTCCAATGTTCTGGCGGGTCAACACTTCGGCCTGGGCGTCACCGGTACCCAGGCCCATTCCTGGGTGCAGAGCTTTGACAGTGAACTGGCCGCTTTCCGGGCCTATGCCGGGGCATACCCGGATAAGACGGTGCTGCTGGTGGACACTTATGACACGCTTCAGAGCGGGGTGCCCCACGCCATCCAGGTCGGCCGGGAGCTGGCGGAAAAGGGTCATGTCCTGGCTGCCATTCGCCTGGACAGCGGTGATCTGGCCTATTTGAGCAAGCAGGCCAGGAAAATGCTGGATGAGGCCGGTTTGACTGAAACAAAAATTCTGGTTTCCGATCAGCTGGATGAGTACCTGATCCGCAGCCTGAACGAACAGCAGGCGCCGGTGGACGGTTTCGGGGTCGGGACGGAGCTGGTGACCGGCCGGGAAACGGCCGCCCTGGACGGGGTCTATAAGCTGGCCGACTACCAAGGCCAGCCCACCCTCAAGCTTTCCAACACCCTGGCCAAGACCTCCCTGCCCGGCAGAAAAACAACCCGGAGGTTTTTTAACGGGGAGGGCCTGTTTTACGGGGATTGTGTCAGCCTGGTCTCTGAAAAAGATTGTCCCTCCATGCAGCATCCCTCCGAACGGGACAAAACCTGTTCTCTGTCCGGCCGGACTCCGGAAATATTGATGAATCCCGTCATGGAAAAGGGGGTGCCGGTCAGCCCGCCTTCCGGGATCAAGGCCATCCGGCAATACTGTTATCAGCGGCTGGGGCTGCTGCCGGAGGAGCATAAGCGGTTTGAGATGCCGCATATTTACAAGGTAGGACTGTCGCCGGACCTGGTCCGGATGAGAGACCGGCTGGCGGCCTCATTAAAAGAGCAGTTCTCCTGAATAAAGTCGTCATTTATGACAGGGAGGCGCGCATGAGAGCCTTATTGATTGTTGACGTGCAGAATGATTTTTGTCCCGGCGGCGCCCTGGCCGCTCCCGGGGGAGACGAGGTCGTGCCGGTTATTAACCGGATCATGGCCGGGTTCGATCTGGTCCTGGCTTCGCGGGACTGGCATCCTGAAAACAGCCCTCATTTTGAACAATGGCCGGTGCATTGCGTTCGCGACACGGCCGGAGCGGCTTACCACCCCGATTTGAACGCCGACGGCATTGACATTGAGCTTTACAAGGGAACCGGCCAGGCCGACGACGGTTATTCGGCCTTTGAAGCCACCAACCTGGACCTGAAAATGGTTTTGCGGGAAAAGAAGGTGGAAGAGCTTTACGTGGCCGGTATCGCCACGGAGTACTGCGTCAAGGCCACCGTGCTGGACGCGCTTGATCATGGCCTCAAGACCCGGGTTGTTACCGACGCCGTCAAAGGGGTGGCGGCCGAACCGGATGGTCCTCCCCGGGCTCTGGATGAAATGGCCCGGGCCGGCGCCGTCCTGGTGTCGTCATCCGAACTGATCTGACCTGAAAGGAGCAACATGACCCTGACCAGACAAGAGATTGTCAAGGAAGCTCATTCCCAGGGGTTTGAAGACGTGGGCTTTACCACGGCCGAGCCTTTTGAGCAGCACCGGGAGTACCTGCTGGAGAGCAAAGACGCCTATGGCTGGGCCGAGGCGGTGGGCCTGGACCTGATCAACGGGACCGATCCGAAAACGATCCTGCCGGAGGCTGAAACGATAATCGTCCTGGTGGAAAATTATTTCAGCCAGTCGTTTCCCCGTTCGCTGGAACCATTTTTCGGCCGCTGTTATCTGGATGACGACCGCGTCACCCGGGATGGCCTGACCCTGCGGATCAAGGCCTTTCGGAATTTTCTGCGGGAAAACGGCCTTAAAACCAAAGTGCCGTTCAACCTGCCGCACCGGGTGGCGGCCGCCCGGGCCGGGCTGGGCTCTTTTGGGAAAAATTGCCTGTTCTACGCCGACCGGGTGACGCGCGGCGGTTCCTGGACCCTGCCCGTGGCCGTGGTAGTGGACAAAAAATTCGAGCCGGATGAGCCGACTCTTGCCATGGGATGTCCGGACTGGTGTCGTAATGCCTGCGTCGCCGCCTGTCCCACCCGGGCCCTCAAGGGCAATGGCCGCATCGATCCCCGTCTATGCGTGTCTTTTCTGAGTTATTTCGGTCAGGGCATCACGCCGCGCGAGCTGCGCGAGCCCATGGGCCTGTATGTATACGGCTGCGACCGTTGCCAGAACGTGTGTCCCCGCAATCAGCCCTGGCTGGCCAGCGATCTGCCGCTCAATGAAAAGGTGGCTGCCCGGGCCGACAATTTCAGGCTGCCGGCTCTGCTGCACATGGACCGGGACTATTTTGAAAATCGCGTCTGGCCGCACATGTTTTATATGGGTTATGACGATGTCTGGCGCTGGCGAATGAACGTGGCCCGGGTCATGGGCAACAGCCGCGATCCGGAATATGTCGGAGACCTGGTTCGGGCCTTTGAGGAAAACACCGATGACCGGGTGCGGGGCATGTCTGCCTGGGCCCTGGGCCGGCTGGGTGGACGGGAGAGCCGATTGGCCCTGGAGCGGTTTTTAAAGCAGGACCTGACCGCTGCGGTCAGGGAGGAAGTGGAGCTGGCTTTAAGCGGCGCTGATGCCCGCCCCTTGGCGGGGCGGGCTTGACCTGGACGGTAATCATTCCGTTTTCGGCCGGGTGATCGACAGTCAGAAGGTGGTGGACGCCATTCGCCAGGGAGACACCATGGAGCGGGTAACGGTCAGCGAGGTATAAGCCAGTTATCTTTTGATGGTGCTGTCAGGCAGTCCTGACAGCACCATCAGCAGCTCCGAGCGGCGGTTAAAGCGGTTCTTCAACAACGACGGCCGGGAATTTGCTTAAAAACGGCCTATCGGCCTCATGAAGGTAAACTGGAAGGGATCGGCAACCAGGGCCTTGGAGGCCGCTCCGGTGTTACCGCCCAGGGCCGAAAAAGGAAGTGAGGCGAAAAACAAGGCCGTGCCCACTGCCGTGGCCGCGATGCCCACTGGGCGGACCAGCACAACATCAGCGGCCATTGCTCCGGGGCCTCCCTCGGTGGCAGTACCATTTTCCGCGGCTGTCGCGGCCATCGGGGCCATCAGCAGGGCGGCCATCAACATAAGCACCGTGGTGCGTCGCATCCATTTAACCATGTCTATCCCTCCCCAAACATTATTGGTAAATTTTCGGAATCACAGCTTAATACAGTTACTCAAGCATATCGTAAAAAAAAATTCATGTCAATACTCTTTTCAGCCGGACGGCCCGGAGCGCGGGACAGGTCCTCTTCAAACGGACTAAAAAGAGGCGTTGCCGGAAAAAATCGATCTGCAGAAAATCAATCCCCGTCCCTGTCCTCCAGGGTAACGATCAAATCGGCCATGGTGGCGCCGCGGCCCTGCTGGTGAACCAGCAGGGGGTTGACATCAAGCTCCTTGATTTCCGGATTATCCACCACCAGCTGGGATAATCCCACCAGCAGTTTTTCGATTTGTTCGATATCCGCCTCGGGCCGGCCGCGGAAGCCGGTCAGCATTTCATAGCCTGTAATGCTTCGAATCATCCGGCGGGCGGTGTTGCGGCCGATGGGGGCCAGGCGGAAGACAACATTTTTGAACAACTCCACGTAGATGCCGCCCAGTCCGAACATGAGCAGGTGGCCGAATCCCGGATAATAGTTGACCCCCAGGATAACTTCTTCTCCGGCCGGAGCCATCTTCTGCACCACCAGGCCGTCAATAACAGCCTCCGGGGAATAAGCCGCGGCCGCTCCCAGAACTTCCGCCGCCCCTTTTTCAACGGCCGCCCGGGTTTTTAAGTTGAGTCTGACTCCGCCGGCATCTGACTTGTGCAGAATCTGCTGCGAAAAAATTTTCAGTACCACCGGAAAACCAAGTTCCTCCGCCAGGTCGCCCGCTTCCGCGGGGGTATGGGCCAAACGCATGGGACAGGGCCTGAAGCCGTAGCATTCCAGCAACGAAGCCCCGTCATATTCACCCAGCACGGTCTTGCCGGCGGAGAGATTTCCCCTGATTATCCGGCGGGCGGCACTCGTGTCAAAGACCAGGTCGTAATCCGGCAGAATCCGGCGCTTCAGCCAGCGGGTGGCTTCATACAGTTTGCCCATGGCCCGGGCGGCGTTTTCCGGAAACCGGTAAACCGGGACATGGTTCTGTTGCAGGTGCTTGACCCCGGCCGAAACATCAACCACGCCCATGAAGCTGCAAATAATGGGTTTGTTTGTTTTGGTGAAGGTGTTGACGATGGCCCTGGCCGTCCCGATGGCGTCGGTCATGGACTGGGGCGTCAAAATCATCAGCACGCCGTCCACGCCATGGTCGGTGATAACGGCTTCCAGGGATTTTTCATAGCGGTCACGGCTGGCGTCCCCGATGACATCCACGGGATTGTTGAAATTGGCGGTCGGCGGCAGGTGCCGGCGCAGGGCGGCGTCGGTTTCTTCTGAAAAGCGGGCCAGCCGGAGTCCGGAATTTTCGGTCATGTCGGTGGCTATAATGCCGGGGCCGCCGGCATTGGTAATAATGGCAACGCGGTTGCCTGTCGGCATGCGCCGGGCTGAAAAGGCTTCGGCGAAGTCAAACAGGTCGTCCACCTTGTCCACCCGGATGATTCCGGATTGGCTGAAGATGGCGTTGTAAACGGCTTCCGTGCCGGCTAGGGAGCCGGTGTGCGAGGAGGCCGCCCTGGCGCCGGCCGCGGTTTTGCCGGACTTGATGACCAGCACCGGGGTGGGCCGGTCGCCCGAGGTAATGTGCTTGATCTCCTGGATAAAATCCGGCCGCAGGCGGAGGTCTTCCATGTAAATCATGATGACGCTGGTTTCCGGGTCCTGGTGATAATACTTGAGCAGGTCCAGCTCCTCCACGTCCGCCTTGTTGCCGATAGAAATGAACTTGGAGAAGCCGAATCCCCGGTCAGCGGCAAAATCAAGCACCGCCGTGCACAGGGCGCCGCTCTGGGAAATAAAGGAGATATTGCCCTGGTGGGGAATCCGGGTGGAAAAACTGGCGTTCAGTCTGACCTTGTCGCTGGGATTGATAACCCCCAGGCAGTTGGGCCCGACCAGGGGAATGCCGGCCGCGCGGCATTTTTCGGCGATTTCTCGCTCGATCCGGGCTCCTTCTTCCCCGACTTCCTTGAACCCGGCCGAGACGATGACAATCCCCCGGATCCCTTTTTTAATACAGTCATCCACGCTTTTGAGGGCGGCCGGCGGCGGCAGAATGATCATGGCCAGATCAACGGGATCGGGAATGTCAAGCAAAGAGGGATAGCATCGAACGCTGAGGATGGAGCGGGCTTTGGGATTGACCGGATAAAGTGTGCCTTTGAATTCTCCGCGCAGCACGTTGGCGAAGATGTCGTGACCGACTTTGCCGGGAGTGGTAGAAGCGCCAACCACGGCCACCGATTCCGGCGAAAAAATAGCGTCAAGTTTATGGGTCAATTTCAGAACTCCTTGGCCGAGATCGGCTGGGAAAAGTTTGCCGGGCGTCATCCAGGCTCACCGATGGCTTTGATTTCCGGCCCGGCGAGCGGGCGGTTTATATACCTTAATCTTAATAAAATAACAGGATTTTCTGCTTTCAGGCAAGTTTTTTCCGCGCCGGCCGGCAGCGAGCCTTTACC
>JBKHHL010000119.1:0-8259 GCA_046539175.1 Desulfosudaceae bacterium | reverse complement strand
CAGCAGCTTGTGGCTGGTGCCGGCCTGCCCGTCAATGTTTAACTCGTAATTCATTAAGGATAAAGGATAAAAGGAAAGGATAAGAACTTGCTTTTATGGTCATCATCTATACCAAGGACGGCCTTGTGTGTCAATATTTTGAGGGGGCAACATGTTGATGGGCCTTTCAGGCGGGATTCGACAGAACATTATCAAAGAGATAAATGGTAAGGGGAGGGCGGCGGTTTCCGCACCGGCGACCGGGGGCGTCTGGACGAGGACGGCTTCTTGTACATCACCGGCCGGATCAAGGAGCAGTACAAGCTGCAGAACGGCAAGTAAGTCTTTCCCGGGGCCATTGAGGAGGATATCCGGCCGCTGTCCGCTGTGCAAAAGTGAACGCCTGGAACCACCGCGCTTCTCCGTATAAGGGAAAAAAAAGGGTTGGTGTCCTATCTTGCTGCGATTGTGAGGAATTTTATCCTGGAGTCGGCATCTTATTCAGGTCCGACCCGCCCTGCCCGGCCGGTATTTGGGACAATGCTGCGAAAATCATCCGCCCGAATATGATACCGCCGCATGATCTGCTGCAGCGCCTGTCTTTCCAGCCCGCATTCTCTGGCCGCCTGGGTGACGTTGCCGCCGGTTTTCTCCAGCAGCGTACCGATATAGTCATGGTTGAACATCACCAGCGCGGATTCCTTGGCATCCTTGTAGGGAAGCTCTTTAAAAGCCCGGAGTTCGGACAAGGGCCCGGCATCCGCTGGTTTGCTTTGAAGATCAATATCCCCGGGCGTGATCTGATCAGTCTTGGAAAACATGATCCCCTGCATGATCACGTTTTCCAGTTCACGGATATTGCCCGGCCAGTGATAATCCCTGAACCGGTGCAGCAATTCGGTGGAAACCTGCTTGCGGGGCTTTTTCAGCTGGTCGCAATGTTTTTCCAGCAGGTGATTGACCAGCAGCGACATATCCTCCCGGCGCTCCCGCAACGGCGGCAGATGAATCGGCAGAACATTGAGCCGGTAAAAAAAATCTTCCCGGAATTCCCCTTTCCGGATTTTATCTTCCAGATCTTGGTTGGTGGAGGCGATAATCCGTACATCCACCCTGATGGTGCCGGTGTCGCCCAGGGGTTTGATCTCTTTTTCCTGCAAAACGCGCAGCAGCTTGGTCTGGATGGTGGGGCTGATATCACCGATCTCATCCAGGAAGATGGAACCCTTATGCGCTTCCTGGAACATGCCCCGCTTATTGGCAGTGGCGTGGGTAAAGGCGCCTTTCTTGTATCCGAAGAGCTCGCTTTCCAGGATCTGCTCGGGGACAGTCGGGCAGTTGACCGGCACATACGGCCCTTTTGCCCGCTCGCTTAAGGCATGAACAGCCCGGGCCGTTAAATCTTTGCCGGTACCGGATTCGCCGGTGATCAATACGGTCAGATCAGTCTTGGCGACCATGTGGATGGTCTCGAACACCCGCTGCATGGGCGGACTCTGGCCGATGATGTTCTGAAAAACATGGGCGCTTTCACAGGCTTTTTTCAGCCGCGTGTTTTCCCGGATGAGCGAACTGCGTTCCAGTGCTTTTTCCAGCCGCACCAGCAGGGAATCATGGTCAAAGGGCTTGGTGATAAAATCATAGGCCCCGATTTTGATCGCCTCCACGGCGGTATCAATGGAGCCATGGGCCGTCATCATGACCACCGTCAGGTCGGGCAGATTTTTTTTGATTCGCTGCAGCAGCTCCATGCCGTCCATTTCCGGCATTTTGATATCCGCCAGCACCAGGTCAAAAGAGTCGGCCTCGATTCGTTCCAGGGCGGCTTTGCCCGAGGAAGCTGTTTCCACCCGGCAGTTCAGGTCGGGTTCCAGCGTCCGCTTCAACAGGTGCAGCATGTCGGTTTCGTCATCGACAATTAAAATGGATCTGGGGCTCATGGGATTTCCTGGTTTCCGGTTACCGGCAGGGTAACGACAAATTCAGTACCGCGCCCGGGCTCGCTGGAAACGTCGATATGCCCGCCGTGGCTGTTGATAATTCCATAACTGACGGCCAGACCGAGGCCGGTCCCTTCCCCGGTCGGCTTGGTAGTAAAAAAGGGATCAAAAATCCGGCTGACGTTTTCACTGTTAATACCGTATCCGTCATCTTTGATACTGATCTGCACCCGGCTGTTGGCGGCGTCATAGCCGGTGCCGATAACGATGGTGCCCTTGTTGCCGGTGGCATGCTGGGCGTTCATCAACAGGTTGATCAGGACCTGCTTGATTTTTTCACCGTCCAGAATCACCTCCGGGGTGGTCGGATCATATTCTTTTACAATCGAAAGATCATCCAGTCCCGACCGCCGCTGCACAAAGGTCAGTACATCATCAATCAGTTCGTTCAATTGGACCCGGCTCTGTTTCGGCCGGGAGCTTCTGGCAAAGTTGAGCAGGTCCTCGACGATCGCCTTACAGGCCTTGACATTCCGTTCGATGATTTTTAAATCTTCATGCTTTTGTGAACCCGGTTCCTCGCTGCGGGCCAGCAGCTGGGTATAGCCCAGGATGATACCCAGGGGATTGTTGATTTCATGGGCGATCCCCGAGGACAACTGGCCGATGGAGGCCAGCTTGTCCGCCTGGGCGATCTGTTTTTCCGATTGGGCCAGGGCCCGGCTCCGCTCCATAACCCGTTTTTCCAGGGTTTCATTCAGATCCAGGACCCGGGCATGGGCCTGCTGCAGGGCGGTTTGATCGGCCGCAACCTGGCTGTAAATCTGCCAGACCCGTTTGAAATACAGGGTGATGGCGGCCACGATAATCAGCAGAAAGGTATTGATGCCGCCGCTGTATGGACTGATCAGGGCCCAGGTTTCCGGGTTGTCCGACAGGATCAGCAGCTGTTTGAGGATATGGCCGGCGGACCGGGAAACGGCAAATCCTCCCAGACAGTACGAGAACCATGACAGGTAGGTCCAGATAACATTTTCCGGGGCCCGGCGGCTGAGCTGGCGGATATGCCATATGCACAGAAAGGAAAGCACGATCATGGCAACCGAACCGGCCGTGTCCACGAACCAGATGGGCAAGGTGGTTATGGTAACGCTCATGATCCGTCTCCCCCGTCTTTTTGCAAAGACGGCCGGTCCGAGCAATCTTCCAGGTTCAATCGTCGTAAGCCCAGATACATAAACAGCAAGGCCGGGACACACCAGATATGATCCATTTTGGCCAGGTAATAGACCACGGCGACCGACAGGTTCCGGGCTTCGATCTGTACCTGCCAGGGACCGGTCCTGGTCAGGGTAACCCACAGGTAATGCTCATCCATCAAATGGGTCGCAAAGGCGTCCATGGTCCAGACCATGAACAGGACGGCGGCGTACTGGATATATCGCCACCCGGGCTGCCGGTGCAGACCGCGGGTGCGGATCCAGTAGATGAGAAGACCCATGGAAACAAAGAAAAAGACATGGGAAAACTGGTGCACAATCAGTCCTTCCGGGTCACCGTGGGTCTGGGTGGCACCGGCCGGCAGCGCGGCCGTCAGCAGGGCCGCAACAACGATGAGAAAGGTGGTTTTACGTTTCACGAAACTATTCTGCCGCTTATTTCCGGGTGACTGGTTCCGGTACCAGATCGGCCAGGGTCATCATCTCTTCGGTGGGCCTGTCTTCCCCTCGGCGGTCAGCGGAAACAACCCGGATCTTTCGTTTCACTGCCGCAAACAGGATATTAACCAGAAGGAACAGCGGAATAAATGTGGCCAGGTATCCGAGTGAATGGCCTGTCCCCCACACCGGGAAAGTCACCGCGGCAAACCGCAGGTCCATCCAGGCCAGGGCAAAAGGCACCGGCCAGAGCATGGACATGCCCATGGCCATCTGCGAAAAAAAGAATCTGCCAAAGGCCTCGTTGGCTTCCTTGTTACAGGCCTTGTAGGCGTTCTTGTTTTTGAAGGAGAGCGCCTTCAAAGACAGGTTGTGCATGCGGATCATCTCCCGGTGATGGGTCTCAAGCCACTGGTGATTCCACAATGAGAGCAGTCCATACGTCGCCCGGCCGACCAGGACACAGAGCAGGCAGAGACAGAAGGTGCCGAAAAGATATCCGATGATCGGCGTCGCAAAGGCCCGGTAAAATGATATCAGGAACATGTCAATATAATAGATCATGGTGTCACCCGGATATGAATCAAGTTGTCAAGTGCGGCTACGCCGCCGCCAGCAGCGGGGCAGTCCCTTTTACCGCCGGCCGCGGCCAATCGTCTGCCGGGTTTAAAACGGCGGCACCACGCTGAAGCCCAGAAAGCCCTTGGTGGTGTAACGCAGGCCGACATAAAGGGCCAGCACCACAAACAAACGCTTTAACCAGATGTCGGGGATATATTTCGATGTTCGGGGGCCGATCATGGAGCCGACAAAAACCCCCACCAGTTCAATCCCTATCAGGGGCCAGAACACCGGCACGCCTTTCATTACCATGTAGGTAAAAAGACTGGTGACCATGCCGATGAGAACCGCCAGAGAAGAGGTGCCGGCAACCAGGAACATGGGCAGACCGGCAATGCTGGTCAGAAACGGAACAAACAGGAAACCGCCGCCCACGCCTATAAAAGAGGCGATGCCAGCGATGCCAAAGCCGCCGATAACCGGAATGATCGGCCGGAAGCCGAACTCCACGCCGTAAAAAGAGAACCGGATTTTTTTCAGCGACCACTGCAGGACCTTGACGCCGCTCTCTTCCTTGCTTACCGTGGCGTTTTTTTTGATGTGCGCGTTTTCAAAAGCCTCGGCCGCCTCCTTGGCTGCTTTTTTCCGGCGCTGTCCCCTCGGGGTGGTTTCATAGAACAAAAATCCGCCAATGATAAAGACAATGATACCAAAATAACCGAGATAGGCTTCCAGGGAAATTTTGCCGGCAGTGATAACGGGAATCAGGTAGCTGCCGGAGACCGAGCCGATGGCCAGGGCGATGCCCAGGGGCAGAACCAGGCGGCCCATACGGAAATAGTTGACACTGCCCACCAGGGCGCTTAAACCGACCATCCACTGGTTGGACACGCGGATGCTGTCGGTGATCACCTTGTTGAGCAAAGGCGATGACTTTTGAAAGGTCTTGCCGTAATCAGCCAGCCCGAAAACCGTGATATGGCCCACGCCGGACATAATCCCGCCGAAGGCGCCCACGGTGGAAAAAATCCAGCCCACCCAGACGGCCCATAAAAAGGCGATGATCAGGGCGGGCGACGGCGCGCCGGGAATATCCAGAAATCCGGTGGGGGCGGCGGCATCAATTTCACCGGGACCGGTGCCTGTCGGTGTCGCCGCGATGGCTGTTTCCAGTGAATCGGCCGCTGCCCCGACCGGGGAAAGCAGCGGAACAACAATCCCTATGAAGAGTAATAAACCCAGTAGAATAAAAATCTTGTGCTGTCTGCTCACGACAAACCTCCTTGACCTGTGAATAGTAAATGAAACACCGTGGTTTGGCCAAAACCGGAGCAAAGGATGTGCCATTTTGCAAACAAAAGGGTAAAAAATAATAATGTTATTTAAAAAAAGGAGGTTATGTCGAAAGAAAACCGCCGGCCACCGACCTTTACCTGGCCGCTGATGTGCTGATCCGGAATAATGTCAATCCCAAGTGATATATTTTTCTGGCACCCTGGGATAACCTGTAAAAACATAATAGAATTCTTTTTAGCAAAAAATTTATTGCTATGATACATTTTTATTGCACCATAATCGATTTTCTTTTTCAAAAAGCAGGTTCAAAATTTACATCATAATTTTTTAACCCTGAATTTATTATAAAATTTATTTTTCTGCCCGGTGCCATGCTTTTGTATCAATCGATATCATAATTTTATCCTGGTATGATTTTTGCCAGTTATTTTCATTTTATGACACGCGCTGGTCGGTTTGCCTGCTGTTCGGCCTTACGACCGGTTCCGGTTGGAAGCTAGCCCTTTGTCGCCCTGGCAGCCCGGCCTGGTGGCAGAAAGTATCAATCCAAATGAACATGGTGTTTATAACCCGGATATTTCACGATATGAAAATTTAGAAATGTCGAAAAATTTCATGAAATATCCGGGATAGGGAGGTTTGCAAAGATGGCGTATAAGACGGTTTACAGCGTATGCGGCATGTGTACAGTCCGGTGCCCGATCATGGCGGAAGCCGAAGACGGTCGGCTGCTCAGCCTGCGGGGAAATCCGCATGCCCCGGGCATGAGCAGGGGGATTTGCGCCCGGGGAGCTGCCGGCATCGCCCTAGTGGAAGACCCGGAGCGTCCCCGGTCCCCGTTGATTCGCCAGGGCAGCCGTGGAGAAGGCCGGTGGCGCCGGGTCACCTGGGAGGAAGCCTTTAATTATGTGGCCGAAAAACTGACGAAAATTTTCGAGCAATACGGTCCCCGCAGTCTGCTGCTGACTGATCGGGGCGGGCCCTTCCGGGACATGCACCGGGCCTTTCTGCGCGGCCTGGGTACCCCCAATTATTGCAACCACGACGGTTCCTGCGCCCGGAACGTGCAGCACGCGGCCCTGTCGGTTTTCGGCGCGGGCCGTAAAGGGGTCGTTTATGACCTGGCCAACGCCCGCCACGTGGTGCTGCAGACCCGCAACCTGTTTGAAGCCATCAACGTGCGGGAAGTCAACGAGCTGACCGCCGCCATGGACCAGGGCTGCCGCCTGTCAGTGATCGATATCCGCAGCACCGTCTCGGCCACCAAGTCCCACAACTTCTTCCGGGTCCGGCCGGGCACGGACTATGCCTTCAACCTGGCCGTCATCCATGAACTCATCGACAAAAAACTGTATGATGCCGACTTTGTGGAAAAACACGTGGCGGATTTTGACCGGTTAAAAGATTTCGTCCGGTTGAGTACGCCGGAATGGGCGGAAAAGGAGACCGGGGTGGCGGCCAGTCGAATCCGGGGATTTGTCCGGGAACTGGCCGAAGCCGCCCCGGCGGTACTGTGGCATCCCGGATGGATGACGGCCCGGTACAAAAATTCCTTCTATGTCTCCCGGACCATTTACATTATAAATGCCCTGCTGGGGTCCATCGGCGCCAAAGGCGGCCTGCCCCTCACCAACAAGCCGGCGGACTATGATCATCCGGGACTCCAGAAATTCATGGACCTTTATGAAAAACCCGCGGAAAAAAGGGCGGACGGCGTCGGCTGGAAATATCCCCATTTCGAAGCCGGCCCCGGTATCACCCACCTGGCATACAAGGCCGTGGAAACCCAGGACCCCTACCCCGTCAAGGCCTATTTTGCCTGGCGGCATGACCCCCTCATGGGGTGCGCCGATCCCGATCACCTGCTGAAGGTCTTCGATAACCTGGACCTGCTCGTCTCGGTCACCTTTTCCTGGTCGGACACGGCCTGGTATTCCGACGTGGTTCTGCCCCTGTCGCCCTACCCGGAGCGGGAAAGCATCCTGGCCTGCAAAAACGACCTGGTTCCCTACCTGTTCATGCGCCGGCGGGTGGTGGAACCCCGGTATGATACCCGGGCCGACTGGGAGATCGTCTCCGGTCTGGCCGGGCGGCTGGGGCTCAAGGAACTGGTGTATGAATCCGTCGAGGATATCTGGAATTTCCAGCTCCAGGGAACCGGTGTCCAGATCAGCGATTTTGACGACCAGGGGGTGGTCATGCTGGGAGAAAAGCCCCTCTACCGAAACCGGGACAGCATGACCTTTAAAACGCCTTCCGGTAAAATCGAAATCATCAGCCAGCGCCTGGAGGAACAGGGCCTGCCTTCCCTGGCACCCTACCAATCGCCGGTCCGGCCGCCGCGGGGGACCTTCCGGTTGACGTTCGGACGCTGCGGCGTGCACACCCAGGGACATACGGTCAATAACCCCCTGCTGTTTGAGCAGATGCCGGAAAATGTTCTCTGGATCAATGACCAAGCGGCCGAAAAGCTGGGCATCGCCGACGAAGACCTGGTGGAAGTGGGCAGTGCCGACGGGTATACCGAGCGGATCCGGGCCCGGGTGACCGACCAGATGCATCCGGATGCCGTCTTTACGATTCACGGCTTCGGCCATCGCCTGCCGGTGGAAAGCCGGGCCAGAGGCCGGGGGCTGGCGGATAACCGGTTCATGCCCCGGGGCAATGAAATCTGGGACCAGGCCGGGGGTGCCGTGGCCTTTCAGGAACATTTCGTAACCGTCAAAAAAGTCGATGAAGACACCCTGCCCGAAGAAGATGGAAGGAGGGGCAAATGAGCCAGTATTCCCTGATCCAGGACAATGTCAAGTGTATCCGGTGCCATG
>JBKHHL010000118.1:0-8321 GCA_046539175.1 Desulfosudaceae bacterium | reverse complement strand
AGATTACCATACTGAACCAGGCCGCCTGATTCCAGCTTGCGGCCCGCAGATTCTCGCCTCCGCTTATCAGCTGATCCTGAACTTTTTACGAAGCCATCATTCTTTGATCTGGTAACCTTTTATCTTTGTCAATAACGAGGGATGGCTTATTTCCAGCAGCCGGGAGGCCTGGGTCCGGTTGCCGCCTGTTTTGGCCAGGGCTTTTTCGATCAGTTTTTTTTCAAATATCCGTTGAGCGGCCTTGAGCGAATAGCCTTCAAAATCATCCAGGTTAAGATCAGCGTGGGTCCCTGCCGGCTGCCGCAGAGCCGGAGGCATTTCCGCCGGAGTGATCTGTTCTGTTTCAGCCAGGACCACCGCCCGCTCAATCACGTTTTCCAGCTCCCGGACATTGCCTGACCAGGTGTGATTAATCAGTAAAGTCATGGCCGCCGAGGACAGATCGCGTACCTGGCGGCCCAGTTTGCGGTTGAATTTTTCAATAAAAGCCCGGCTGAGATAGGGGATGTCTTCCGGTCGTTGTCGCAGGGCCGGAATATGGATGTTCATAACGTTGAGCCGGTAGAAGAGATCCTCCCGGAAGGAGCCCCGGTCAACTTCGGCGGCCAGATCCTTGGCCGTGGCCGCGATAACCCGGATATCAATGGTCCGATTCTCGGAGGCGCCTACCGGCCGGATTTCACTTTCCTGGAGAAGACGCAACAGCTTGACCTGGAGGGATAGCGGCAATTCTCCGATTTCATCCAGAAAAAGAGTTCCGGTATGGGCTTTTTCACAAATACCGATCTTGTTTTTATCAGCTCCGGTAAAGGCTCCTTTGACATGACCGAACAGCTCACTTTCAAGTAAGTTCTCAGGTAAACCACCACAATTAACAGTAATCAATGGGTTTTCTGAACGGTGACTGTTGTGGTGAATGCTTTTGGCCACCAATTCTTTGCCGGTGCCGCTTTCGCCGGTGACCAGCACGGTAGTGTCGTAAACAGCCACCTTGCCGATAAGTTCGATGATGGCCTGCATGGGCTTGCTTTTGGCGATAATATTGTCGTAGGTGTAATCATCGCCCATTTCAGCCAGCTGTTTTTTAAGAAGGGTATTTTCTTTTTTCAGATTTTCACGTTCTGAAGCCTTCTTCAGGGTCAGCAGCACCTCGTCGGCCTTAAAAGGTTTGGCGATATAATCATAGGCTCCCAGTTTCATGGCTTCAATGGCGGTATCAATGGTCCCGTAGGCGGACATCATGATAATGGTGGT
Source organism: Desulfosudaceae bacterium (assembly GCA_046539175.1). GTDB lineage: Bacteria > Desulfobacterota > Desulfobacteria > Desulfobacterales > Desulfosudaceae > CAYTQK01. Next base: position 7,067 of record JBKHHL010000118.1, on the reverse strand, counting down.
TTCAGGCGCTTTTTGGCGGGCCTGTTTCAGAAAAGCCAGGCCGTCCATCTTCGGCATTTTGATATCGCACAATATGAACTGGAAACGGTTATTCTCCATATTGGACAGGGCCTGCTTACCGTCGGCGGCGGTATCCGCGGTATATCCGGCTTTACTCAGCATGGTCGCCAGCATGTGACGCATATTGGCTTCGTCATCCACCACCAGAACACGATTCTGATAATAATCATCCGTCATTGTTGCCGTCCTCTGTCCGTTTAACAGTGTTGGCCAGGGGCAGCCGTACCGTAAAGGTGGTGCCCTGGTTGACCCGGCTGCTGACCCGGATATCGCCTCCTAAGGATTCGATAATCATGTAGCTTACCGACAGCCCCAGACCGGTGCCCTGGCCGGGGTCTTTGGTGGTAAAAAAGGGATCAAAAATATTGTCGATGTCATTTTCGGCAATACCGGCGCCATTATCGGCAATAGCAATGGCCAGGTATTGATATTGGCCGGATCCGGCCGCGGGTTCTGTCCTGGTGTGGATGTCAATAATTCCCTGGCCGGGCGGAAGGGTCAGGTTGACCGCGTCTACCGCGTTCAGGACTAAATTGATCAAAACCTGGCGCAGTCGATCGGATACGGCAATAACCGTGTCGGATTCCGCCTGCAGGGAACATTCCAGTCGGACTTGCCTGGTTATGGGCTGCACCTTCAGCATGGACACGGCTTCAGTAATAATGTCATGAACCGCCACCGGCTCCCGGGCCGCCTCCACTGATGATCTGGCAAAATCCAGCAGTTCCCGGATGATAACGTTAATCCGGTTGATCTCATCGCGACACCGGTTAAGATAATCTTTTTTTTCTTCGGCAGACAGTCCCTGCTGTTCCAGCATTTCCAGGTACCCCAGCAATATGCCCAGGGGGTTTCCGATTTCATGAGCCAGGCCGGCCGAGAGGCGACCGACCGAGGCCATTTTTTCCGCCTTGATCAGTTCATTCTGACGGTCCCGGATTTCCCGATTGGCGTTTTCAAGGTGATCCAGAGATTTTTGCAGTTTTTCCTTGTCATTGGAAATACGCTGAGTCATGCGGTTCAAGGCGCCTGACAATTGCTGAAATTCGTTTCTTTCGCGATATTGATAAAAATCAAAATCATTATCATCCTGGTATTCCTCGGCCCGTTTGGCAAGTCTTTGAATGGGCCGGACCGCCGTCCGGTTAAGAAAAAAAAGACCCAGGGCGGTCAATATTAAAATATTTATCAGGGCGTAGGTCAGTATAATGCCCTGATGTCGGCGTTGGCCGGCGTAAAAAGGCTCCAGGTTGAAAGCCGTACTGACAACGGCGACCATTTCGTCCTTCAAAAAGACGGGGCTGGCCGTGATCAGGTATCTGGGGCGGAGGAGAAAAACCCCCCAGGTACGGTCCTTGAAGCCGGTTAGGCTTTGTCCGGTCCGGCCGGCCTGGTCGGCATAACGGCTCAGGAGCCGTCTCCATTCTTCGTTAAGCTCCTCGCCGGCGGACAACCGGGTACCGTCAGCGGCGAGAACAAGATTCGCCCGGACCTGCCCGCTCTGGAGTAAAAAGGTAGCCTGTCGCGACCAGGACGGTGAGAGGACCGGGCGTCCGGCCTGATCAAAACGTAGATTGTGCCGGACTTTTTGTGCCAGGGTCCGCTGTATTTGTGCTTTGGCAGCCAGGTTGGTCTTCTGGCTGGTGACCACCATGACAAAATTAAGGGACAGCACCGCCAGAAACAGCAGAATGAACAGGTTGACGGCGATAATTGTTCTGAGACTTTTTATATTCACGGCTACCGGACTCTGGGTTAATAAGGTTGAATTGTGCTGAATCAGATTTTTTTAAATTATCATAAACCAGGCGGAATGGCAATTTGAGAAACAGAACCTGGTTTAAGCGATTTTCAAGTATCAAAAAAATCGGAAAAGCTTTTTTTCAGGTCGGTTTTCTGCTAAATATCCGGGTTAAATGAATCATTAACCCGGGAGTCGACCATGAGAACCAGACTGACCAGCCTGCTGGGATGTCGCTATCCCATCATCCTGGCCGGCATGACCGGTATAAGCAATCCCCGCTTGACCGCCGCCGTATCCAACGCCGGAGGTCTGGGAATTCTGGCGACGGCGGATTTGAATGATGAGCAAACCCGGGCGGCCGTCAGGCAGGTCCGGACTTTGACCGATAAACCCTTTGGCGCCAACGTGGCCCTGTTATTTCCCGGTTCGGAGAAAAAAACCGACATTCTGATTGAAGAAGAGGTGCCGGTAGTCAACTTTTCGCTTGGTAAAAATGAGCGCCTGATCAGGGCCGTTCATGACTATGGCGGCCGGGTGGTGATTACGGTGACCAATGAAAAACACGCCCGGGCGGCGCAGAAAAGCGGGGCGGACGCTATCATCGCCACCGGTCATGAAGCGGCCGCCCATGGCGGACCGGTCGCTTCCATGGTTCTTATTCCAAGTATCGTGGAGGCGGTTGATATCCCGGTTATCGCCGCCGGTGGAATATCAAGCGGCCGGAGTCTGGCGGCGGCCCTGGTTCTGGGTGCCGAAGGCGTCGCCATGGGGACGCGGTTTATGAATACCACTGAAAGTCCGGCCCATGACGGCATGAAGCAAATGAGCAACCAAAAGGGAGTGACGGAGACAATTTACTCCGAGCGCCTTGATGGCCTGGCTTGCCGGGCAATCGATTCGCCCGGGGCGAGGCGGCTGATCCGGGATCGTCTCTACCTGATCAAGGCGCTTTACAACTCCCGCTATGCCGCCAGAACCTATGGCTTTCCCTGGATTAAAGCCATGGCCGGCATACTGCTTGCCGGATACACCAAGTCAAAGCAACTGGCCCGGATGGCCAACGCCTATAAAGCGGTTACCGCGGCTATTGACGACGGAGATACGGACCGGGGGCTGTTTCTGATGGGTCAGGTCACCGGCCTGATCAGCGAAACCCTGACCGTCGAGCAGGTTATGGCGACGGTGGTTGAGGAGGCCCGGCAGGCCCGGCTAAGCCTCAACAATAACCTGAACAACAACCCGATCAGTAAAAACTGAAACCGACACCCGGGACAGGTGACAGGGAAAGTCCGGCCAGGGCAGTTCCCTAACCCGGATATTTCATGAGTCGATTTGAACTATAATTTGAGGAACAAAGAGAAAAAAATTCACAATCTTTTGAAATACTGCTATAAAGTCGTAATTATCAAAAAATTTCATGAAATATACGGGCTAACCCGGTTATTTCACGAGTCGATTTGGGCGTAGCTGCAAGGCGCAGGGCGCGAAGCTGTAGTAATCTACCGCGAGCGGCCTGTAACACAGCAGCTGCGCTCAAGGTGACTCGCCCGGAGGGTGAATTTTTTCGACATTAAAATGGTTAAAAATCCATGAGCAACCAATTACAATTTGTATTTTCAAAAAGAGCCAAAAATTATCAATAACCAACTGAAGTTTATTGATTAAACAATTATAGTCGAAAAAATTCATGAAATATCCGGGCTAAAGATATCGGGCCTCTTGGCCGGACCAGTTATTTTCTGGTGTGGCGGACCGCCACACTGGCTCTCAGGAAGCTCAGGAGAAACCAGTTGACGGTGATGTGGCGCAGGCTCCGGATGATTTGGACGAGCCCGGGTTGCCGCCGGTGCGGCTGATCATTTTTTTTACTTTGGTATGTCCACAATCAGGGCAGCGCGTTTTATCAGGGCTGCTGGTCATGACCAGTTCTTCAAATTCCCGACCGCATTTGTCGCATTTGAATTCATAAATAGGCATGTTTGATGGCCTCGTAAAAATTCCAAATTAGGACGGCAAAGTAAAAAGTTCAAGCTCAGCTGACAAGCGGGGCTTGCGCAATCATGAAGAATGCAGCGTACTTAGCGTACGTGAAATTCTGAATGATGGCGCGTAACGCAGCCGGCCGCCTTGCGGCAATTGGACTTTTTACAAAGCCGTCATGTTTACTAAACTCCCTTTATTTACATCGGAAAACCGGCAAGGATATTAATCCGATTTTATATTAAAAATAATCATCTCCGGACCATAAATCAAGACCGGATTTTTTTTCTTTGATTTATAAATAGCCATCAAATATAACCAAGGGATGAAATCCGGGCTAAACCGTTCCAACCAGATCAAACAATTCCTGGTAATAGGCTGACCTTTTATGACCAGCATCAAAAACCGGATTGATTTGTATTTCAAGCAGTTCGCCAGGAGAAGCCACCATCACCGACAATACCGGCCGGAACCGGGATATGAAAACCGAGGAGGAACCTGATTAATGTCTGTCTTAAGAAACAAAAGAACTCTTATCCGGATGGCCTCTGCCTTGACTTCTCTGTTGGCCCTGTCTCTGGCCGTTTATGGCTGCGCCGGTTCCAGGCAGATGTCCCAAGGCATTGACCACATGAAAAAGCAGGACATCAATGACGCCATCAGCGCTTTTAACGAGGCGGCCGAGCTTGAACCGGACAATCCCAGGATTTTTTTTCACCGCGGTAACGCCTGGGGTATGAAAAAGGACTTTGATAAAGCGTTGCAAGATCATAATCGGGCTATTGAACTTGATCCGGAATACCCTTCCGCTTATATCAGCCGGGGAGTGGTCTGGCTTCAGCGGGGTAATACCGGTAAAGGAATCGAGGATCTCTCCCGGGCCATTGAATTGGATCCGGATTTGGGTAAGGCGTATCTGATGAGGGGGATTTTATATAAAAATGAGGGAGAGCTGGACAAAGCCCTGTCTGATCTGAACCGAGCTTTTGAAGACGGCCAGCAGGAATCTGTTCCGCTTATTCTGCTTAACCGGGGCCTTGTTTATAAAGAGCAGGGCCGGCTGAAACACGCTCTGAAAGACTTTAATCAAGCCATTGCTAATTCTCCCCGTTTTACCAAAGCCTACCTGGCCCGGGCGCGTCTCCGGATAGAGCAGGAGAAATACCAGAAAGCCCTTGATGATTGTAACCGGGTGTTGCGCATCTTCCCTTTGGCGGTATCAGCTATGCGGCTGCGGGGGGATATCTGCCTGGCTCGGAAGGATTACGAACTGGCTATCTGGAATTACAGCCAGGCCATCGATATCGATTCGACTCTGGATGATATCTACCAGGACCGGGGCCGGGCGTACATGGAAATCGGTTTCACGGACAAGGCCTGCGCTGATTTTGACCGGGCTTGCCGGAACAAAGACTGCGCTCAGGAAGATTTTGCCGACTGGCGGCGGGAACATTGTCAATGATGACGGCTCTTACCTTTTTCATAAACACTGGTAGGCAGCCTGGAGCAGCTTCCGGGGGCGGGGGTCTATCAGGATATAGGTATCCATTTTATTCATGACGTAACCAAAACCGAGATTCGCGTCCGGGTCGGCAAAACCAAAGGCGCCGCCTGCTCCGGGATGCCCGAAACTTTTCCGGCCGGGCCCGAAGTTGCCGGAAAGGTTATCCTGGTTGAGCATGAAACCGGGGCCGAAGCGGGTGGGCAGCTTGAGGACTTCATCCGGTCCGGCGGTTTCTTCCCGGGAACACCGGTTAACGGCCTCCGGTGATAAAATTCGCCGGCCGTTTTTGCGGCCGCCATTGGCCAGGATGCCATAAAGCGTTGCCAGTGCTCCGGCCGTGCTCTGGCCGTTGGCCGAAGGGATCTCGGAGCTGCGCCAGGAGGCGGAATTAACACCGGTGACTATGCTGATGGGATTGGTAAAGGCTTTGGCGGTAGGGCCGTTAAAATTGGCAGCCAGGGCGCCGGCAAAGCGCAGGGCGTCTTTGTGGATGCTCGGCATCAGGCGCAGCATGATCATGGTCGCGCAACGGTGGTGTTCTGCGGGATCCAGGCCGATATGCAGGTCCAGCCCCAGCGGTCCTGTAATCTCATTTTTCAGGTATTCTCCCACGGACAGGCCGCTGATGTTGCGGATCACCTGGCCCAGCAGCCAGCCGAAGCTGACGGCGTGATAGCCGTGTTTTTCACCGGGAGTCCACCAGGGTTTATCCGCGGCGTAGGCCGCTGTCATGGTCTGCCAGTTGTAGAGGGCCTGGGAGGGAAGGCGTTTCCTGAGCCCGACCATACCGGCGGTATGGTTCAGCAGCATCCGGACCGTGATCGCTTCTTTGCCCTGTCCTCTGAATTCCGGCCAGTAAGCGGAGACCGGGTTGTCCGGGTCCAGTCGTCCCTGGTCCATCAGGCGCATGGCACAGATGGCCGTAACTCCCTTGGTGGCGGAATAAATATTGGCCAGGGTATCCGATCGCCATGGTTGCCTTTTCCTGAAATCAACCCAGCCCGCCCATAAATCAACGACCGCTTTACCGTTTAAAAACAGGGAGACGGCGGCGCCGGTTTCCTGATGATGCTTGAAATTTTTTAAAAAAGCCTCTTTGACTGGAGCAAAAGCGGGATCACAATAACCCTGAACGTCAACAACACTCATCTATTAAATTTTCCTTTCCATCACGAAATTTATTCCGACCGGTAATGCGGTAATGGCCGGTTATGTCTCCAGTTCATTGCCGTATTTACTGATAAACCGTTCCAGCTGCACCTTCTGCATGGGCAATATTTTTTTAAAACTGACGCAGAGATTTCTTACCTTCCCGGAGTCATTGGGCATGTCGGCAATCTCGAAATCATTGACCACGGTAAAGGGTATATCGTTTACTATAATCCCTTCGCCCGGGAACATGATGGAAAGATTTTCAACTTTTTGCAGGATGCGGTTATTCTTTTCCACGTAATGCATGGCCAGCCCTTTCATGCCGATATTCTTAATCGGCCCCAGGGTGATGTAAGAGGGTTTGCCCAGTTTGAAAAAAGAAGGTTTGGCTACCATGGTATAGGCCCCGTCAACTAAAAATCTTTTCCAGCGTCGTCTTTCCCGGCCTGGCTTTGCTTTTATGTTATTTTTTTCTTGCATGCCTGCCTCCCGGTATTTAATTCCGATTTAGGTGAGCCGTCAGCCCTGCCGGCTTCGTAAAAGTCCAATTGACGCAAGGCCGCCATGCGGCAATTTGGACTTTTTACGAAGCCGTCATTTTCTTAAATTATTTCGTTTACTTGTACT
>JBKHHL010000117.1:0-8342 GCA_046539175.1 Desulfosudaceae bacterium | reverse complement strand
ATCTGGTTCGACTCCCGCCGCCTCCACCAGACATTTATTTAATTGACAAGACTTAACCCATCTCTATCCTGTCCCGATTGCGGAGAGGTTCGGATGGGTTTTTTTGTTTATGATCCGGTCATGGTCAGGAATAAAGAATGATATTGCCAATCTCGGCTTTGATTTGCGGTCTGGTGCTGCTCGTCTGGAGCGCTAACCGGTTTGTGGAAGGTTCGGTTTTCACGGCAAGATATTTCAATATGCCGCCGCTGCTCATCGGCATGGCAATTGTCGGGTTCGGTACCTCTGCGCCGGAAATGGTCGTTTCGGCCCTGGCTTCTTTTGAGGGCAGTCCGGGAATCGCCCTGGGCAACGCCTATGGTTCGAATATAGCCAACATTGCCCTGATTATCGGGGTGACGGCCCTGATAAGCCCTATCATGGTTTTTTCGACGATATTGCGCCAGGAATTGCCCATACTGACTTTGTTGACAATTCTTTCCTTTGTCCTCATAGCGGACTTGAAGCTGGAGCGACTGGACGCCATTATCCTCTTGCTGGTATTCGGTTGCCTGATGGCATGGACAATCTATCAGGGATTGAAACACAAAACCGACTCTCTGGCAAAAGAGGTTGAATCCCAAACGTCCGCAAAAGCGATGCCGGTCAAACTTGCTGTTTTTTGGCTCGTAGCCGGTTTGGTGCTGCTTATTGTCAGTTCCCGTATCCTTGTGTGGGGAGCTGTTGAAATGGCGCGGATTTTTGGTGTAAGCGATATGATCATTGGCTTGACGATAATCGCTATTGGCACTTCGCTGCCGGAACTGGCCTCTTCCGTCATTGCCGCGCGCAAGGGCGAGCACGATATCGCCCTGGGCAACATCCTCGGCTCCAACCTGTTCAACACTCTGGCCGTTGTCGGTATAGCCGGAGTGATTTGTCCTTTTACGGTGGAGCCTGAAACTCTTTCCCGGGACATGGTTGTAATGGGAGCGCTGACCATTTCGCTTTTCATAATCGGGTATGGCTTCAGAGGCGGGCAGGGACGGATCAACCGGTTTGAAGGCGCAGTTTTACTGTCTGTTTACGTGGCCTACACGATCTATCTTATCAGTACAATGGTAGCGATTCCGACGTAAGTTGTCAGGCATATTGCGGGCCATTCCGGCGGCAAGCTTGAAAAGTTTTATTCAGATAAAAATTAAACAGTAAAGTACTATTCATCGGATCAGAAGCCGGTCGCGGCTTCTGGTTTTTTTGTTTTCCGGGCAGTCTTTTTTTAAAATCATCCTTAAAGTTAAAAAATATGGACCAGTCTGATTTGGTGGGTTATGTTGTCATGATTGATCACGGAAGAAAAAAGATTCTGATAACCTGAAAAAGTTGCTTTTGAGGGCGATAAAATCCGGAAGCAGGCGGAACCACCACAATACGGGCAAAGCGTTTTTTTTCCTGGAAGAGGAGAATGTTATGCGTAGCGGCACACTTATGCTGGTTTTTGTTTTTCTGATGGCGACTCCGCTTTTTTCCATGACACCGTCTGATTTTGGCCGGGACGGCCTGAAAGGTCTGACTGAGCAGGAGAAAGAAGAACTTGCCCGGGGCGAGGTGGTTTTTTTTACAAGTGACAGCGGCGATGAAGTCAAGCGCGCTCTAATTCAGGCCGTGGTGATCTTTGATCAGTCACCGGAGGAGGTCTGGTCTCTGCTGTACCGCACCGAAGATCAGAGCAAATATCTGGAGGAGATCAGGGATATCCGGGTGATCAACAAGGAAAAGACCCGGGACAATATCGAATTTCATTTAAAGATTGCCTGGATGGATATCGTCTACCGGGTTATTCATCAATTTGACCGGGACGACCTGTTTTTTTACTGGGGACTTGATCCTTCCTTTGACAATGAGCTCAATGAGTTGGAAGGGTACTGGCAGCTTTATCCCTATGGCAATGGCAAAACCCTGGCCCGGTACGGCAGCCAGGTCTCCGTCCGGAAGGTGCCTTCCTTCATCGAGAACCTGTTTAAAAAAAACGGCGTTCGAAAATCCCTGGAAGCGGTTCAAAAATATGTCAACTCAGGCGGAACCTGGCGTCACGATTAGGCGGCCGTCCTCCGGCAGCGCCCGGCCTGAATGTTACCCGGCTGTCAGCCGGGCCGTCATCACGCGCCGGCTGATAACGGGGTCGGGCTCAAGGTGACTCGCCCGCAGGGTGAAATTTTTTGATATAAAAATGATTTTATTCCGTAAATCCAAAATGACAATCATCATCCACAGCAAGGCCGGCCTTGGGTGTCAATATGTTCCGGACACCAGATGTTTACAGACGATTTTTGAGGGTCCGGCAGGTCGTTTCAAGAAGGAGGGAAAGAAGGGAAAAAACTTCAGATTATAGAAATGACACAAAAACACGGGATTTTTGAAACAGTTCTATTGTGTTACCGGGCCGGCAGAACGGGCTTGCAACCAGATCATAAACAAGGGGGGGACGGTCATGAATGAAAACAACCACGACATTAATCCGGAAGAACCAGGCTTGGAGCTGGAAAACGAGGACCTGGACATGCCCGACGATGACTTCGATCCGGCTGATATCGAGGTGATGGATGATGATCCGGCCGATGCCTCGGCCTCCATCGGGTTTCCCACCCGGTCGTTTGCCGCCGGGGAAGTTATTTTCAAAGAGGGGGATGCCGGCGATGAGGCCTACCTGATTCTTAACGGCCAGGTCAAGATCACCCGCAAGTACAAGAAAAAGCGCCTTCTGGTCAACCAGCTGGGCAAGGACCAGATCTTCGGGGAAATGGCCATCATTACCGGCGATCCCCGGGCGGCCACGGCCGAGGCCGAGGAGCCCACCGAGCTGTTCATCATCACCGAGCAAAGACTCAATGAAAATCTTTCCCAGAACCTGGCCATTGTCAAGAATCTCATTGATCAGCTCATTCAGCGGCTGAAGCATGTCATGAAGCAGCAGTCCGCCGCCCTGAGCAAGATCGAACAGTTCCTGGCCCGGGACAAGAAGGTCAAGGTCCTCCAGGCCCGGGCCGAAGAATATGCCGGGTCCGCCTCATCCGAGGACATGGATGAGGCGCTGGCCGACCTGCTGCAGAAGATCCGGGAGCTCTGATCTTTTGCGCCCGGGATTGATGATGCCTCGATCCGGGGGAGGGGAGAGGGGGCCTGCCTTCGTTGACGTCAGGTTTCAGCCCCGCATATTGCATGAATTATCGTCTCTATCCCAAAAGTTTTGACTTGAATTGAGTATGGTGTCCCCGGAATTTGTCCCCGGAATTCTCGCGGAATTGCCCCGGAATTTGGTCGGGCAACCGGCCTCAGCAGGCCTTTTTTTCGGACGAAGATTATCAAGGAGTATATCGACCTGATGGCGGAGTGGTGCGCGAAGCAGGAGGGGGAGATATGAGCCTGCTGAGTTTGTACAACCGTGAACAAAATTTGCAAAAACTTGGGGATTTCTGTTAAACTGATAATAATTATGGAAATACCACCAGCGGTTTTACCACCGTGGTCTTGGAACGGCATAACACAACTCTTGTTTTCAAGCAGGTGCCTGCCCAAATTTGCGACAACTGCGGAGAAGAATATATTTCATCGGATGTCAATGAAGTCTTGCTGACACACGCGGAAAAAGAGTATAAACGGGGAGTGACAATAGAAATGCTTGATTATGCTGCGTAGCGGATCCATTTATTCCACACGAATCCCGCTGTAATCTAATAAAGAACGCTTTTAACCGCCCTGCGGAGCATCCATGAAAACAAATTCCACCATGATTGCCATTATCCGGCGACATTTTCCGGATGTCCAGGGAATCTACTTGTTCGGGTCTCATACCCAGGAAAGCGCCCGGCCGGACAGTGATTTGGATATCGCCCTGCTGCTTCCCCACGAACAGGCAAAACAGTTGAAATCACTTGCCGGAGGGGATTGCCGCTTTGAACTGGAGAACACGCTTCACCAAACGATCGACCTGATCAACGCCAGGCTGGTTGCAACGGTTTTGCAAAAGGAGATCATTTGCGGCGATCTTGTCTACTGCTCGGATCGTCGCGCCGTAGAGGAGTTCGAGATGCTGACCCTGTCCTATTATCAGAAATTGAATCAGGAACGTGCTGCCATTCTCGAGGAATTTTACAAAACCGGCAGAGCCTTTACAGTATGAACGATATCGTCATTAACAAGATTCAGAGCATTCAGCGCTGTGTTCAACGGGTGCGCCAGGAATACCATGCCGATCCCGACGGATTTGAAGATGATTATACCCGGCAGGATGCCGCCATCCTCAACATACTGCGTGCCTGTGAGCTGGCCATTGATCTGGCCAATCACATCGTCAGAACCCGTAAGCTGGGCGTTCCCAACAGCAGCGCGGAAAGCTTTGATCTGCTCAAGCAGGCAGCCGTCATTGACGGTGGTTTGGCCGACCACCTGAAAAAAATGACCGGTTTTCGTAATACCATTATTCACGAATACCAGCAAATGGACCTGGATGTGGTTATATCAGTGATTACTTCCGGGATTGACCAGCTGATTGAATTCGGTGACCGCGTCATAGCGAATGCCGGTGAAAATCAAGGATAAGAAAATTCCGGGGACACCATACTTATCTCTTGACGTAATGAATCGTACCGGGGTATAGATTTTGACATGGCGCGGATCGCAAGAGTGGTGGCGCCGGGCTATCCCCATCATATCAGCCAGCGGGGCAACCGGCGTCAGCAGACCTTTTTTTCGGATGAAGATTATCAGGCGTATATCGACCTGATGGCAGAGTGGTGCGGCAAGCAGGGGGTGAAGATCTGGGCCTATTGCCTGATGCCCAATCATATCCATCTTATTGCCGTGCCGCCCGGGCATGAGAACCTCAAGCTGGCCATCGGGGAGGCCCACCGCCGGTATACCCGGCGCGTTAATTTTTCCCGGGGCTGGAAAGGACATCTCTGGCAGGGACGCTTTTCGTCGTATGTTCTGGATGAAGCCTATCTGCTGGCCTGTGCCCGCTACATCGAGATGAATCCGGTCCGGGCAAAGCTGGTCACAACCCCCCAAGCATGGCCGTGGAGCAGCGCGGCGGCTCACATCCGGAAAAAAGACGATAAGCTGGTAACAGTAAAGCCGCTGATGGAGATTGTTCAGAAGCCATGGGCAAAATTCTTATCACAGGAAGTAACATCTGAAGAACGGCAGTCCCTGCTAAAGCACGAGCGCACCGGCCGGCCCCTGGGCGGCCGCCAATTTACCGGGGAACTGGAACAGAAGCTGGGTCGTAAACTTGCGCCCGGCAAACCGGGGCCGAAACCGAAAAAGAAGTAGGGGGGATTTGAATTAAGTATGGTGTCCCCGGAACTTTTGTCCCCGGAACTTTAAACAGCCGACAAATAATCGTTTTTCAAAAAGACACGGGTGAAATGCTGATTCGGATTACCCAGAAATTATCCAAAAAGTTGAAGACCGGAACGCTTCCGGAAATTCCGGATGATCCCGGACCTTTTCTGGAATGGTACGCCAATCTGTTCACTGCCGACAGGCTCCAGTACATTTTGACCACCGAGGCGAAATCGCTTTTCAGCGTGGTACTCTATGGCCGCGGCATCACTGATGACAGCCGGTTCATCGAGCACTGGCTTCCTTTTATCCGGGAATATTTTTTAAGTAACGGGAAACGATTTGCGTTTGAAAGAATTATCGTGCCCAACACCAGCCAGTTTCAGTTTTCCAAAACCCAAAGCAGATCGATCCTGGGTTCCATGAACGATATGGTGGATATGGCCAAAACCATGATTTCGCTAAGAGACATGAGTCTTTGGGAGGTTTCGGATATGATCAATGAAACCCCTTTTTCGGCCCTTGAAGGACAGTGTCCGCTGGATGCGCTGGATCATCTGAAATTCATCAAACCGGTATAACTACCGGACGGCACGGCTCCGCTTTTCCCGGAACCCCCGTCGTTTAGCTTATTAGTTTCCATCCATAAATGGCCTTTTTCCGCAATCTCTACGTCAAACTGTGGGGTTGCTTGTGCGGCGTACGTCCAGTACGCCTCCGCGCAACCCCTTGTTTTCCTTGACCTTGCGAAAAAATTCACATTTCTGGATTGGAAACACCAGATGGTGCCATCCATATGAAATGGATGGACACTTATTAACCCGATATTTACGAAATTCCGGTGCCCCCTTCCCACCTTTTCTGTCTGGCAAAAAACTATAGCCGGCATCACGGGGAGCAATCGGATTTTATTCCAGCAGATGGGCCCGGCCGGTTGCTTCAAACTGCTGCTGGAGCGACTGGTAAGCCTCGGGCGTAAAGGGGTGATAGGTGGTGTCCCCGCGCTGACGAAAATAGACCTCCATGTCCGGGTGGGCTTTGATATTGAAATGCTGGCGCTTGAACGGGCGGACCAGGATTTTCTGGGTATTGGTGAGGGTGAAGTTGTCGATGACGCGGATGTAGTCGGGCATCCACTTGGGGTCCATGCCCTTTTCCGTCTGCCGGATCAGGTGATCATAAGCCGCCCGGGGATCGAAGGTTTCGCCCGGCAGCATTTCCAAAACGACCATGACCGTCTCGTCGGAAACCGCGGATGGGGCGCCGTGGGCAATGGCCAGCTTGACCCCCGGAATGGTGGCGGCCCAGGTCACCACGTTTTCAGCCGAGAAGTTTTCACCGTCCTTGCGGATCCAGTCGTCGGTACGGCCGTTAAAAAAGAGGTAGCGTTTGCCGTTGACAACGCGGATATGCCCGAGATCGCCGGAATGATAATATCCGTCCCTGAATTTGGAAGTGGTGGCGCTCTGGTTGTCAAAATATCCGTCAAACCGCAGGTTGTTCGGCCCGGTTTTTTTGCAGATTTCCCCCACGGCCCGGTCGTAGTTGAGCAGCCGGCCGTCGGCGTCCACTTCGCCGGGATGGCATTCATTGCCTTCTTCGTCCAGAATGACCACGGATCTGGGCGCCCGCCCCATGCTGTCAATAGGGTCGCCGGGCTTGTTGGCGGTGGTGATGACCGCCTCGGTGGAACCGTAGATTTCAAAGACGTGCTCCATGTTGAGGTAGCGTTTGATCTTTTGCCGGTCAATGGCGGGGGCCCCGTTGCCGTAAGCGATGCGGAACCGGTTGTCCGGATGCCGTGCCAGGGCGTCTTCCACGGCCTGGCCGCTGCCGTACTTGGTTTCCAGGGCGGAAATAATATAATGAAGGGGCTGGCCCACATAGTTCATGTAGGTGACTCCGTGGGTGAGGATATCTTTTTCAAAGGCGCTGGCGCTGAATTTTCGTTTCAGCACGAAACCGGCTCCGGCGATCATGAGGGGCAGGACCCCCACATACCAGGCATTGGAATGGAAAAGCGGCATGCTGATGTAACCCCGGTCCGAGGGTTTCAGGTGAACCGCGGATTGTACCACCGTCCCGGCGCCGATCATTTTCAGGTGGGTGCAGGGCACGCCTTTGGGCAGGCCGGTGGTGCCCGAGGTGTAGATCACCAGGACCGGTTCGGTATTTTTCATGGGCGGCGCGAATCGGCGCGCGTCCCGCCGCTCCGATGGTGAAAGCTCGTCAAGGGCGTCCTGGATGGCGGGGTAGGCATAATCCCGGGCCTGGCCTTCCAGCAGGAGCACATTATTTTGCTGAAGACCACCAATGTCCGGCAGGGCGGCTTCCAGCCGGGGCAGGGCGTCGGCGTTGGTGAGAATATGGGAGACCCGCGCCTGGTTGATCACCCCGGCCAGGGTCTCCCCCCGGAATCCCGTGTTCACCGCGAACAGGGTGGCATTGGCCAGCCCGGCGCCGAAAGAGGCAAACAAGTATTCCGGGGTGTTGTCCTGGTAAATGGCGAGGGACAGGCGCTGCTCCGGGGCCAGCCGGCCCTGCTTCACCAGTCCTTGCCGGGTTGCCAGAAAAAAGTCGGCGTAGTCCCGGGCTTTTTCGTATACGTCCCGGTAGGTGTACGTCTTGTCTTCGAATATCAGAAAGGGCCGGTTGGCCCGGTTTGGCAAACGCATCAGGAGCTTGATCATGGACCGGAAGTTCACGAATCCGGCGTATTTCTGGACCAGTTTTTTCTGGTCAAGCCGCGGTTTTAAAGGCATCTGGCCTTTTCCTTTTCTTAACGATTAAATTTTTAGCGATGACGGCTTCGTAAAAGTCCAATTGCCGCATGGCGGCCGGCTTCGTTGCGCTGCATCTCTCGTCATGTCACGTACTGCTAAGTACGCTTCATTCCTCGAGGTTTGCGACGTCCTGATCTTGAACTTTTTACTTTGTCGTCCCAAAAATGACTTTTACGAAGCCGTCAAATCTGATTATCGTTCAATTCAGGCATCCAGCCCCAGCTTTTTCCGGGTTCG
>JBKHHL010000116.1:0-8437 GCA_046539175.1 Desulfosudaceae bacterium | reverse complement strand
GCAGGCCCGCGCCCGTGATGCCTGCCCGGGCTGGCGTGTCAGTTGATGGTTCCGGGTGGGTCATGGAAATCTCCTTTTGTTTATTTGCCCATTATTTGATGAGCCTCCTTCGGTGTCGCTGCTTTTTTTCGGGATTCGCGGGCATTTCGCTGTCCGTGTCCATCGTCACAGAGACATGGGCGTCTCCGGGTTTTGGGGATGTATCAGAGATCAGGAAAGATTATGAATGTTTTTAACCCGGAGGGCGACATGATCCAGTTCGTACTTTATGGTCTTGAGGAAAGCCTCGATATTGGGCCGTTCCTCCGGTTGAAAAGTGGTGGCCGAGCCGGCCATGAGAACTCGCAAGGGTACGCCATTTACTTCCAGAGCTGCGTCATGGAGGCCCTTGTTGATCCGCCTCAGGGCCAGTTGCGCTTGTTCCCGGGACGTCATGGGCAGAATCACGGTCATGGTTTCGGGGTTCAGCTCGCCGACAATATCCGAATCCCGGGTAATCTCCACCAGTCGGTGATAGGCCGTCAGAAGCAGCTCAGTTTTGCGGATTTTTTTGTCCGGCGGAAGTTTTTCCTGGGGCCGCGCGTTGATAATGGTAAAGGCCAGGGTGGACAGATGAATGTTATGGCGTTTGGCCCGGGATAATTCTTTTCGCAGATGGAATTCCAATTCCGGTGCCGTAAGAACGCCGGCAGGAAATTGCAGGTTGGCTCTCTGTTCCCGGAACGCTTTCTCCTGCTGGCTGATGCGGTCGTATATCTGATCAAGATCATTCTCATCAATCTGGCGGGCGTCGGCCTCGGCCCGGATTATGCTCAGAATCTGTTTCAGTCGATCGTTTTCCCGCAGATTCTGTTCCATCATCTGCAGCAGGGTTTTCTGCGGGCGCGGCTGTTCGGCCGACATTGCCTTAACTCTTTGATCACCGGACAGTTTTTCAAAGACCTCGTCAATGCGGGTGTTGATCCGTTCTTCCACGTCAGCCAGAACATCATTGTCAAAATTCATAGTTTTTAACCGGGCTGCCAGGCCGGTGCCGAGATTGGACATAATCTGACGGGTCCGGGCCTCGGCGGTACTGTCCTGGTCGGCGGAAGATTGCTGTCCCAGGGAGTCCCCCAGTTTTTCCACGTAGTTAATCAGCATTTCCGTAAAGGCCTGCTGGTCGCCGGAACCTTGCCGGATTTCCGCCGCGATGGTCATCAGTTCCGCGGCCTGTTCCGGATTTTTGCGGATTTCTTCCAGCAGTTCACCACCGTCCACCCCGACCGTTTCGGCGGCTTCATGCAGCACCCGGGACAGGTCTTCGCTTTCCAGTTCCCGGCCGAGATGCTGGATGAGCTGCATGTATTCGGCAAGGGGCATGCCTTCGGCCAGCAGGGCGGCTTTGATTTTGGGCAGCAGCCGCTTGAGCTCTTCCGGGTCCGGTACCAGTCGCCGCAGAATCTGGGCCAGCCTGGTGGTAGAAATTTTTCCCTGCTGATATTCCGTTTTGATCAGCTTGACAATGACGTTGTCTGTCAGCGTGTTGACTTCATCATATATTTCGGCTTCGTTGGCATAGGCCTGATTAAGCGCTTTCTGGGACTCGATTCCCTGCGTCAGCTGTCGTTTCATTTCGCAGACCGCGTCGGCCACGGCCATCATGTCCGCCTGGCTGTCTTCCTCGATTTCCTTTCCGACTTCTTCGCTCAGGGCCTGAATCTGGTAGAGCAGGGTGGCGCCGGGCGTGATTTCGCCGGCCTCATCTTCCGGGCTGTCTGTCAGGTTTTCCGGCGAAAGGGGAACCTGGCCGTCAGCGATGGCCTGCATTCCCTTGTTCTCAGCCGCCAGCATGTTCTGGGAAAGGGCGCCGGGATTGGTCATGAGATTTTTCATGGAGAGGGCTTTGTCGGTTTCTTCGGTCAGCACGCTTTGCAGCAGCATCTCCATGAACTGTTTCTGAAATTCCCGGCGGGATTCTCCGGAAACCCGCGCTAGTTCTTCTTTTGCTTCCTGGCGGTTGACTACCTCCTCGTCCCGGGTGATTTTTTTGTAAAAAACATGATTGATTTTGAGGTGTTCCACCCCCCGCCGCTGTAATTCCGCCATCATGATCTCACTGTCGGGATATTTGCCGGCCGCGGTAAAAATTTCGACAAAATCGCGAAGTTCTTTCGGGGAGAGACCGTTTAAGAGGGAGACGGACTGAATGCCCGTTTTTTTGAACAAAGCGACGATGCGGCTGGTATTGATGCGCTGATCCACCGGTTCGTCATCCAGAAACATCTTGTCCTGGTTCAGAATCAGGGAAATGGTGGCGGCCTGTGGCAGGAGTGCCGTCAGTTCCTGGTGCAGATCGGCTATGGAATCCTTGATATGGGGATGATCGGTCTGGTACATCATGGCCCGGTTCAGCAGCAGGCAGATCATGCGGCTGAGTTTGGCTTGTTCGGCTTTATCCCATTTCAGATCGGCCATGGCTTTGTCCTTGTTGATCCGGCGCGGTCTGTTCGGCCGCGTAAGCTCGCAGATCGTCGGCGAATTCCCGGCAGTCGGCGTAGCGTTCCGCCGGATTCAGGGCGATGGCCCGGCGCACGATGCGGTCCATATTTTCAGTGAGTGCCGGGTTCATTTCCGAAGGGGTTTTGGTGAACAGGCGATCGTTCATTTTCAGGCGCAAAATATCCCGGGTCGTCTCATGAGGGGCCAGGGGCAGGCGGGAAACCAGCATCTGGAACAACAGCACCCCGGTGGCATAAACATCGGTCCGGCCGTCCAGATCTCTGCCCAGGATCTGTTCCGGGGCCATGTTGGCAGGGGTCCCCAGGATAGCGGTCTTCCCGGATTCGGGATCGCGGACGCTTTTGGAAATACCGAAATCCATGAGAATGGGGCGGCGGGTATGTTCTTCAATCAGAATGTTGGAGGCCTTGACGTCGCGGTGGATAATGTCCTGACCGTGGGCGTAAGACAAGGCGTCCAGAACGGCCAGCACCAGTTCGAGAGTGGTGGAGACGTCCAGAAAACGCCTGGAGGGAATGACATGCTTCCGCGCCCGTTCAATGAAGTAGGTCAGGGGCTTGCCCTGGATCAGCTGCATGGTGAAAAACAGGAATTCCTCCGTGCTGCCCACTTCATATACCTGGATGATGTTGGGATGGGACAGGATGGCGGCCATTTCGGCTTCCTGCTGGAACATCTCCGCGGTGGCCTTTGTCAGCAGGGATTTGGGCAGGATCTTTACGGCGATCTGTCTTTTCAGGGTGCGCTGAAAGGCGATAAAAATAACGGCCATGGCACCCCGGTCCAGTTCCTTCAGCAGGGTCGAGGTACCAACTTTCCGGCCGATCAGATGGCTGAAATCTGTCTTTGTAATATCTGTCATGGCTGGATCCGGTTCAACCGATTCCGGGTACACACCGGTTTCAGGAGAGCTGACGAATTTTCTCTGCCAGTCCCCGCGCGGTATCGTCATCCAGCAAGAGGCCCACGGAGATTTCAATCCATTTGGCCAGTTCCTGTTTGTCCGAGGACGCGATGGTGTAGGGGGTCTTGCTGGTATGGGCGTTGATTTGTCGATTTAAAAACCGGGTCGTCATGTGACCGAAGTGTGGTTTCAGCAGGACAAAGACCTGCCGATAGAATTCGGATTCTTTTTCTGGCTGAGCGTCGGGCAGGGACGGGGGCTTTTCTTCGCGGTTCAGATCGATGCGGAAATACTGCAGGACAACCTGACCGATTTTGATTTCGTCCCGGTCCTTGAGCTCGATCCGGTTAACCGGCAGATCGTTGACAAAGGTGCCGTTGGTGCTGCCGTAGTCTTGGAGAATGGAATGGTCGTCATAATTCAGGATTTCAGCATGTTTTTTGGAGGCGTAGGGTTTATTGATGACGATATCACAGGTCTTGTCGCGGCCGATGATCAATCGCTCCTGGTACAGGTTGATGGCATTGCCCAGGTCCGGGCCGGTGACAAAAACCAGGAAAGCGCCTTTTTTGCGCCCGGAGTAAATGAGCCTTTCGTCTACCTGAAATTTTTCTGTCTGGAGAAAATCCAGATCTTCCGGATTCAAATGCAGCGTGTCGTCGATCTCTTTGGGCATAAACACCTCCGACGCAAAGACGATTTTACTGAGTTTTTACGATCGAAGAAATAAGTATCGCTATTATTTTAATTTATATTAAATTTGTCAAGGAGAAATCAGAAAAGGAGAAATCAGAACAGGTGCCAATTGGGATTTTTTACAAATATTTCTTTCAGCCGGTCATTTCTGCAGCCGCCAGAGGCAGGGTCGCTTTTTATCCCGGGGTGGTTCTATGATGAGGTTGTTCCTGTCGGTTAACTTTTCCTGTATTTTCCCGCACTGGCAGCAATAAAGAGGGGTGCCGGACCGGCCGAACGACCAGGGGTGGGCGGCCCGGGTTTTGCCCAGATGGTAAGGCTTTCGCTGGGTGAAATGATTGACGGTCCAGGGAAAGGCCCCTTTGATAAGTCTTTCGGGAATCGGCAAATAACGGGCCGAAAAGGTGGCCGCGCCGGTTTCCAGGGATTCCCGCCATTTACGGAAAAAGGGCCGGGGCCCGTGGCTGCCGGCGCGGATGAGGCGGCCGCCGCTGCCGCAGGGGTCTAAGCGGAAGATGATTTCGGTTGAGGTCTCATTGATGGAAAACCGGCCCGGAATAGAGCCGGTGCTGTTGCAGGTGTCCGGGCCGAAGATCCGGCCGGCCAGAGATTTGGTTTTGTCTTTCAAGGAGAGATTCAGCAACGGTTGGAGCAGTTGCTCCCTGACGCACAGCTCGAATTGCCGCTCCAGGGCATCGCCCAGGGTTGATTCATCAGCGCGCCGCGCGATAAAGTCAAGAGTGGCCGCGATCATGTTCACATACAGGTCGTGGAGCACCAGAAATTCATCCCGAACCGAGCGGCAGAGGCGGATGGCGTTTTTTTTATGCCCCGCTTCCAGGGCTTCCAGGACGCGGTCGCTCACGGGCCTGGCCATTTCCCGGAGTTGGTCGTCTGTGAAAGACCGGCCATTGTGAATTGTTTTTCGCGGTTTGGCCGCCGCCGGCTTTTTCAGCCCCAGGCGCCGGTAATAAGAAACCGGAATGGCGTCCGGGTCTTTAAATACATGCCAGGCGCAGGAATCCTCCGGGCCGTCCGGCGGGTCCACCGGCCACAGGAGGCGGCCGTAGCGGGACTCATAAGGGAGGATCTCATTTAAAAAGGGACAGTGGACGCAGTAATACGGGAATCCTTTCCGGTTATAGGTCCAGGTCCGCTCCTTTTCCGATGTTTTCCCCCCGGCGCCGGGTTCATACCATCCTTTTTGCCAAAGCCTCAGCCCGCTGCCGCAGGGGTGCAGGTGGAAAGTGAATTTTTCGTCATCCTCGGTGATGGAAAAGGCGCCCGGGTATTGGCCGGCGCCGAAACAGGAGTGGGCCCGCCAGGATCTGGCCAGCATATAAACCGACAGATGGGGCAGGGTCTGGGCGCCGGCCGCCTCGAAAAACTGCCGCCGGGCCGCTTTTTCAAAAACAAAGCGAAACATATCATCAACAGCGGGTTCGCCGAAGCGCTCCCCCGCGAAGCTCCAGAGAACGGTGCAGGAGTCGGCGAAGAAGTCGTGCAGCCGGATGCGGGAGCCGGCCATGTCCCGGGTGAGGGCGGCGGCGGTGTCAATATTGTTGCCCCGGATTTGTGCGATAATGCGGTCCGGGTAAGGGGTGGCCAGGTCGGTCAGTTGTCGGGGGGTGAAGATCATGGCGAAAAATTCCGGCTTCCAGCCACCTGACTTACCTGCAAGTAGGGGTTGACCTCGCCCATGACTCCCAGAACCTTTATGTCCCGCAGGCGTTTTTCAAGCCCGTATTCATGCATGTAACCGTATCCGCCGTGGATCTGGATGGCGTCCAGGATGATTTCCAGGGCGGCCTCTGTGCAAAAAGCCTTTGTCAGGGGTGCCTGCGGCGAATGGAAGGGCGGCCTCAGACCGCTTTCATTGAACAGATCGAGATAGGCCGCGGTGCCCGTGTTGAGCTTCATCTGCATGGCCCCTGTCATGCGTCGTATTTCCAGGTGATCAATGATGATACGGCCGAACTGGTATCGCTGCCGGGCGTGTTTATCCGCCTGTGCCAGGCCGGCGCGGGCGCAACCCATGGCCGCGGCGGCAACAAATCCATAAAAGGCGCGCCGGGCGGCAGAGAGCATGTTGGCCGCGGTTGGGCCGCTGGCCAGGGTGATGATGTCGCTTAAACGAACCTCCCGGCAGGCAAGAGGGGCAAAGGTGATGGCCTTGAGTCCCGGTAGACGCAGCGGCTCGCCCGGGATTACCCCGGGCGTTGTTTTGTCGATCCAGACCGCCAGCCATTGTGGCTGCTTGTCGGTAGTCCGGGCAAAAGCCAGCATACCCCCGGCCAGTTCAGCGTTGCCCATGGGCGGGCTGACGCCCTCCAGGATGTCTCCGGTTACCGTGAGCCGGTTTTGGGATAACTCCGTTGGCAGGCACACCGTGGCCATGATGCCGGTTTTATCCCTGTTGGCCAGTTTCGAAAACAGCGGTTCTTTGTAATTGTCCGGCGCGGCTGTCACGGTCGCGCAGGCGGTGAAATGATGGGCGAACAGGGCGGCTGTTCCGGCACAGTCAGCGGCCAGACAGTCAAGAACCAGGGCGGCGCAGGAGGAGTCCATGCCCCCGCCGTCAAGGGATGCCGGCACCATCAGGCCGGGCAGTTCCAGCTGGCGGCTTTTGTCCCAGATGGAGGCGAGGCGTTCGGGATCGGGTTCCAGATCCAGATCAAGGGCGGCGGGCCGGATTTCGTTTCTGGCGAACTTGCCGCACTCCCTGATAATGTCGTGGTACAGCCGGGAGGAGTTCATGTTAAAGGAGGGCCCCGATGTCATGATTGAATATATCGATCCGGTTGGCCTGGTTGGTGCCTTCATAAATCTGGGAAATCTTGGCGTCCCGGAAACATTTTTCCATGCCGTGCTCCGCGGCCATTCCCTCGATGCCAACAATGTCCAGCACCCGGGAGGCGGTGCGTACGGCCAGGTCTGTCGCCGCCACCTTGACCGCTGAGCCCTGGCTGACAAAATCTTCAATCGTTTCGTTATCGACCAGGCGGTGCTTCAGATAGGGTCCGGCGCTGTCGATCCGGTTTTGCCGGGCCAGGCCGGCCAGGGTCTTTGAAGTCAGCAATGATTGTGGCAGCGTTTTCAGGGCGGCTTTTACCGGCAGCACCTCAAACATCTGCCAGACGTGCCTGGCGTCCAGGGCCAGGGCAAAGTTGCAGGCCGCGTTGCGGACGACTTTGATATCCTTGGCCATATCGGCGATGACAAAGCGCACCCAGTCCTCGTCAATCAGCCGGCGGCCCCGCAGTTTTTTGCGGGCGGCATAATCGACGCAGCGGGAGAGGGCCCCTTTGGCCAGTCCCACTGCCGCCAGGCCGATATAGCCGCGGGTGATGGAGAGAATTTCCCGGGTGTGGCGCAGGCCTTCGCCCGGGGGCTCCCACATATTCTCCATCGGCACATACAGATCCTGGAAGAAAATTTCCGCCGTCTGGCTGGCCTTCTGGCCGCATTTATGTTCCACCCGGCCCACGGAAAATCCCCTGGACTCCGTCGGGATCAGGAAGGTAGCCATGGAATCACGGGGAGACGAGGGGTCGGTGGGGATGTTGGCGATCACAAAATGCGCCAGGCTGCCGTTGGTAATAAAGCACTTGCTGCCGTTTAACCGGTATCCGCCCGCGACTTTATCGGCGCGGGTGGAG
Organism: Desulfosudaceae bacterium; assembly: GCA_046539175.1. Classification (GTDB taxonomy): domain Bacteria; phylum Desulfobacterota; class Desulfobacteria; order Desulfobacterales; family Desulfosudaceae; genus CAYTQK01. The sequence continues at coordinate 676 of JBKHHL010000116.1, read as the reverse complement.
GGACGCATGGCCGCCATGGCCGCGCCTTCTTCCATGTCCGTGCCGGCTGAAGGTTCGGTAATGGCCCAGGACCAGAACAGGGGCTTGCCTTTTTTCTGGGCCTCGACCATCTGCTGAATAATTTTGATGACTGTGCCGGTGCGGCATTCCACCAGCGCGCCCAGGAGGCCGAAGGTGTTGAAGGTGATATTACTGGCAGAGCCCAGGCAGGCGCTGGCAAGCTCTTCAACCATCACGGCGTTGGACAGGGCACTCCAGCCCAGGCCGCCCATCTTCTCCGGAATGGCGGCGATGGTGAGTTTTAATTCATTAGCCCGTTGCCAAAGCTCCCAGTCGAAGTAGGCGGGGTCGTTTTTGCACTGATCATCGGTTTCCAGCACCCTCGGCAGCATCTCTTGCCTGGCGAACCGGCGGCTGATCATCTGGGCCGATTCAGCCTGCTTGATGTAGGCGGGGCAATGTTTTTTAAGTTTCTCCAGCGCCGGCAAAGATTGCAGTAAATCCGGAGCATCGGCAAAAAGACCGTATGGGACGTGGTTGTTGTTCATAATGTTTTTCCTGGTAGCGGGTAATTTTCTGGCTGCCAGGTAGCAGGACTTTTTCTGGCTGAAGGATAAAAGGATAAGACTTTGCTTTATGGCCTTTACCAATAACAATTACGGGATAGGGAGTCAAC
>JBKHHL010000115.1:0-8655 GCA_046539175.1 Desulfosudaceae bacterium | reverse complement strand
TCAGATAAGAGAGTCAAACATCCTTTTAATCGACAATCCTATGAAAATGATACAAAAGGGGGCTAAAATGGACTCCATCAAAAAACTTCTGATCATGTTCCCGTTGCTTCTGGTTCTGACAACAGGCCTGGCGGTCGCGCAAACAACCCAAGACCAAGGCGCGACCAGCCTGACCGAGCAAGAAATGGACAACCAGGACGGACGCGGGTTTCGACGGATATCCCCTTCGGAACTGGAGCTCACCGCCGGCCGGGGCTTCGGTACTGATTTAAATTATAACCAGCTGTCCAATATTGTCGGCCGCGGTTTTGTTTCCAAACTGACCCCGCAGGAAGTTGAACAGATTTCTGCCAAAGGGCTGTTGCCCTCCGCCGAAAGAATTGAAATGATGACCATGAATCTTGTTCAGACAACCATCAAGGGCATCACCATTGTTATTGATAAATCAAAGTTCAGCAGTTCCGAACTGAGCAGATTCCTTGAGGAGTGGGAACAATACCTGTCCAGCCTGTAAAAACTTATCAGGCCGACCTGCCGCCTCTATAAAGGAGACCAGGCCGTTTAATCCGCCCAACTTAAAAAGGCGGATATGGCAGTCGCGGGCCAAAACACCCCATCCAACCGGTAGCATCGCAGCCCGCGACTGCCGCGGAAATAAGTTCAGCCCCCCCGTTCAAACCGGGGAATTAACAGTTTATGACGGACAACGAACCAACCACCAGTAACGATCAGAAACTGGCCTTGTTCAGGCAACTGCAACAAGATGGTCTCATTCTCCACATGTCCCTTCAGGGCACCTCTTTTAAAAAATTAACTGTTATTGACCAGGTCAGCAGCTCCGACAACAACCAGTCCCTTTTTGCGGTGAACTGCCCCAAAGGATATCAGGAGGCGGTTGAAGGTCTTGGGGAAAAATCATTTGATTTTACCTTTATTGACAAAAACGGCATCCCCTCCCGTTTCACCACCACCGGCGGAAAAATAATCAAGGGCAACAAGCTCTTATTCAAAATCCCGGCAACTGTGGAACAAAGGCATCGCCGGCGGCATTTTCGGATCAAGATGCCCGCGGGCGCGTCCCTTACAGCCCGGGCTGATGGCCAGGAAAAAAAGCTGGCCATGATCGATGTCAGCCAGGGCGGCGCCCTTATCACCGGTTTCGGAGACGACCGGAAACAAAAGCAATTTGAAGACGGCCAGGAGTTGACTGACCTGAGCCTGAACCTGTTAACCTCGGGAGAAGAGCTGGCGCCGGTCTCGGTCCGGCGGGCCGAGATAAAACGGGTTGTCTTTGAAAAAAATACAAAAATTTTTTACTACGGCCTGATGTTCAAGGAGATCACGAAAAGTGAGAATCTGCGCTTAAAAGAACGCATCTATGTCAATCAGCGGCAAATGCTGAGAAAAAGCAAATAATCCTTAGCCCGGATATTTTCATGAAATATCCGGGTTAACCCGGGTGTTTCATCAAATATCCGGGCTGAAAGGCCGGGAAAAATACTTTCCCCGATCGGTCCGGTTCTCTCCGGTTCAATCTGCCGCATAAGACTCGCGACGATGAGGACAATTCCGAACGCACAGGTAGCAAGGAGTTTCAGCCGGCATCTCGTCAGCCACCACCATAACAGCCGTAATCGACTTGCGCGGCGTCATCATGCCTGAAGCAGGCGAGGCCTGGATACCGATGGTTTGCGGATGTAGAAAGCCGCACAGATTTTCCTGGCCGTTTTTCATCTCCCAGTCGCAATAACCGGGAGAAAAACGTAAGCTGGTTCGCCATCCCTTGAGGTTAAAATAGCCGCGGATCTGCTGCTGCGCCTCATCCGCCAGCAGTTCCGCCAGGGCGGAGGCGGTCGCGTCCAGAATAAAAGAAGCGGTCAACCGGCCGGGCCCGAGTTCCGCGATGGTTTCATCAAGAGGTTTGCCCAGTGTCACCGCCAGGCAACACAAATACCTTACCCCGCTCATGCGACGCACCAGCCGGGACCAGTTCAGGGTTTTCAGGAGGACTCCCTCCGCCTCAATTTCCCCCCGCCGGCATCCCCGGAACGGCGCCAGCTCGCAGAGGGCCCGCGGCGCGGCCAGCTCCAGGCAACGCTCTACTTCCCGATCCAGACAGGTCATCACTTTTTGACTGACCTCACCGGGACCGGGATAACCCAGGCGGGATATCGCGGCGGTCCGCAGGGACGCGGCCGGAGGCAGTTCCAGTCTGATGGTTGGTGCGGACATATAACTTTTTCCCCGGTAATAATAAAGACGGCTTCGTAAAAAGTCCACTTGCCCTGTTACGGCCGGCCGGGTTACTCGCCATCACTCAAAATTTCACAGACGCTAAATACTCTGTATGCTTTGTGATTGCGCAAACCTTGAGCTTGGACCTTTTACGTTGTCGTCCCAATTTGGACTTTTTACGAGTACATCAATAAAAGTTACCGGACATACCAGCCGCCTGCCTGATGGCATTATCCGGGATTCAGCTTGACTTTGTCCTCCTGCAAACACCATATCATACCATCAGCCAAAGGCAAGGCACTGACCTGAAGCAGAAACCAGAAGCTGAAATATCCGGGTTAGACGCGGCTCCCCCGGCGGAAGGAGACGAATATGCTTTTTGCCAGGCCCGCCTTTAAAGCCGACAGCCTTGTGCAAGCTGAAAATATTTGATAGATATATCCATAAATAAGACAGGCCCATCAAGACTTGATGGTCTTGAACAAATAAGACGGCCTGCCACTAAAGGTGAACTGATTTATGGATATTCAACGAATTGAGGACCGCTGTAATAATTGCCTGCTTTGCGTGCGGGATTGCGTGGCCGGTGTCTGGCAAGAAGTTGACGGGGAAGCCAGGCCGGTGGCCCCGGAACTGTGCAACGGCTGCAGCCATTGCCTGGCTGTTTGCCCCCGGCAAGCCATTATCCATTCCCTACTGGATCCTGAACAGCTGGAACCGGTCACCCGGAAACGGTCCGGGGAAGAAACCGACGGGCGCGTCTATGAGATGATAGTCAAGTCCCGGCGCAGCGTCCGGAGGTACAAAGAGGCCGCTGTGCCGCCGGCGGTGATCCAGCAACTGATCGACCTGGCCCGCTATTCCCCGACCTCCAGTAATTCCCAGAACGTGGCTTATATCATCGTCACCGACCGGGCTGTGCTCCGGAAAGTATCCGCCCACGTTTTTAACTGGGGCGTCCAGCTATATCGCTGGTCGCGGACAGCTTTCGGCCGGTCCCTGCGAAAAATCCTCAGTCGTTCAAACGCGGTCCAGACGCTGGACCGCTATCTTGGCGCCATGGAATACTATATGGCCGAGTCGGCCGCGGGCAGAGATTTCATCCTGCACAACGCCCCGGTGCTGATACTGCTTACGGCCCCCAAAAGGGCCTCTTTCAAGGACGACAACTGCAATATCGCGGCCACCAATATCACCAATTACGCCCATGCCCTGGGGCTGGGGACCTGTTATATCGGATTTCTAAAGCTGGCTCTGGGACGCAGTCGTAAACTTCGCCGGTGGCTGGGTATTCCGGCCAATCGCCGGGTGCAGGCCTGCCTGGTCCTGGGATACCCGGCTTATAATTATTCCTTTACCGTATCACGGAAAAATCCGGAGATTACCTGGTTGTAGAAACCGGAGCTTGCTTGAGCCCGGATGTTTCCGATCGGTTATAGTGATAAAACCTGATAAAAATTTTAACGGGTGACGGCATGAATCTTAAAGACAAAACTATCGTGCTGGCGGTCAGCGGCGGCATAGCCGCTTACAAGAGCGTGGAACTGCTGCGGCTGATGATCAGGCAGGGAGCGTCCGTCCGGGTAATTATGACCGCGAACGCTTGCGCCTTTGTGGCCCCGCTGACTTTCGAGGCCCTGTCCGGCAACAAGGTCTGCCGCGGTCTTTTTGAGGAGGATCGCGACGCCTCCATCCAGCATATTGAGTGGGCCCGCCAGGCGGACGCCGTGGTAGTGGCACCGGCCACCGCCAACATCATCGGCAAGCTGGCCGGCGGGATTGCTGATGACGCCCTGTCCACCCTGATGCTGGCGGTAACCGTCCCGGTCCTGGTCTGCCCTTCCATGAACACCCACATGTACCGGAACCGGGCCGTTTTGCGCAACCTGGAACGCCTGCGGGATGATGGTTATACAGTGCTGGAACCCGGTACCGGTGAACTGGCCTGCGGAACTTCCGGAGCCGGCCGCATGCCGGAACCGGACATCATCGTCAACCGGCTGCTGCGGCTGCTTTCTCCTGACGATCTGACCGGCAAAAAAGTGTTGGTCACGGCCGGTCCTACCCGGGAACCCATTGATCCGGTACGCTTTATCAGCAACCGCTCCTCAGGTAAAATGGGCTACGCCCTGGCCATGGCCGCGGAATTCAGAGGCGCCCGGGTAACCCTGGTTTCCGGTCCGACCGGACTTGAGCCACCGCTGAACGTGGAACTTGTCCCGGTGCAAACCGCGGCGGACATGGCGGACACCGTTTTAAGCCGCCTGGAAGAATTTGACGTTATCGTCAAAGTCGCCGCGGTCGGTGATTACCGGGTAACTGAAACCGCCGCCCACAAAATAAAAAAGGAGTCCGCGGAGGCGCCGACTCTGCGCCTGTCTCAAAATCCGGATATTTTAAAGGAAATCAGCCGAAAAAAGAGGCGCCGGACGGTGGTGGCGGGATTTGCCGCTGAGACCCGCCACCTGGAGGAAAATGCCAGAAAAAAACTGGCTGAAAAGGATCTGGACCTGATCATCGTCAACCAGGTGGCCGGAGAAAAATCCGCTTTTGACGCCGATGACAACCAGGTTCACCTTTTTTTCAAAGACGGCCGCGAGGAGCCGCTGCCGCGGATGGCCAAGACAGCCCTGGCCGACCTTATCTGGGATCGCCTCCGCGACCTGATGGCGTAGGGACCTGATGGTGTAGGGCCAGGACCGGGATCATTTTTTCTTCTGCAGCCTGGCCCAGGTATCCCTCAAGGTCACGGTCCGGTTGAAGACCGCTCGCGAGGAGGAGCTCTCCGCCGCGTCAAGGCGGAAATACCCCAGCCGCTCAAACTGGTAACTGGTTTCCGGCGAGGCCCCGGCCAGATCAGGTTCCACGTAGCAGGGGTAAAGAGTTTCCAGGCTGGCGGGATTGAGATGATCGCAGAAATCCCCGGCCTCCTCTCCGCTGCCCGGATTTTCATGATTGAACAAGCGATCGTATAAACGCGCCTCAACCGAAACGGCGTGGGCCGCTGAAACCCAGTGCAGCGTCGCCTTGACCTTCCTGCCATCCGGAGCATTACCGCCTTTGGTTTCGGGATCATAGGTGCAGCGCAGTTCTTTGACCGCGCCAGTAGCCTCGTCCCTGATCACTTCCTGGCACTTGATAAAATAAGCATACCGCAGCCGGACCTCTCGGCCGGGCGCCAGTCGGAAAAATTTTTTGGGAGGGTCTTCCATAAAATCGTCCCGCTCAATATACAATACCTTTGAAAAAGGAATCTGCCGAATACCGGCGGAAGGATCTTCCGGGTTATTGATGGCTTCCAGCTCTTCGCTCTGGCCCTCGGGATAATTTTCAATGACCACCTTCAAGGGGCGTAAAACCGCCAGTCGACGCTGGGCTTTTTTATTTAAGACATCCCGGATGGTATATTCCAGCAAGGCCATGTCAACGAGGCTGTCTTTTTTGGCAACCCCGATTTTTTCACAGAATTCCCGAACCGCCTGCGGCGGAACGCCCCGCCGTCTCATCCCGGCAATGGTCGGCATACGGGGATCATCCCAGCCGCTGACATGATTTTGTTCCACCAGCAGGCCCAATTTGCGTTTACTCATGACAGTGTAAGTAAGATTGAGCCTGGCAAACTCAATCTGCCGGGGCCGGGGCGGATCGATCAGCTGCTCCACGAACCAGTCATACAAGGGCCGATTATTGGCGAATTCCAGGGTGCATAAAGAATGGGTTACACCCTCCAGAGCGTCTGACAGAGGGTGGGCGAAATCATACATGGGATAAATGCACCAGGTATCGCCGGTGCGATGATGCGGCGCCCTTCTAATCCTGTAAATGGCCGGATCACGCAGGCACAGGTTGGGCGAAGCCATGTCAATTCTGGCGCGCAGCACGTGGGCGCCCTCTTCAAATTCACCGGCTCGCATCCGCTCGAAAAGGTCGAGATTTTCTTCCACCGTGCGGGAACGATAGGGGCTGTCCCGGCCCGGTTCAGTCAGCGAGCCCCGGCTTTCCCGAATTTCAGACTGGCTCAGGCTGCAAACATAGGCCTTGGATTCCTTGATCAGGCGCACCGCCAACTGGTACAATTGTTCAAAGTAATCCGAAGCAAAAAACAGGCGATCACCCCAGTCAAATCCCAGCCAGCTGATGTCCTCTTTTATAGAAGCCACGTATTCCGGATTTTCCCGGTCCGGATTGGTGTCATCAAAACGCAGATGACAGATACTGTTTTCGTTCTCAGCGGCAATGCCGAAATTCAGACAAATCGACTTGGCATGACCGATATGCAGATAACCGTTGGGTTCCGGTGGGAAACGGGTCACCACCCCCTTGTCAGCGGGAGCATCGGCCAGGTCCTCTTTAATTATTTTTCTTATAAAATCAGTTGCCTGTTCTGTCATAACCAACTCCTTATAAAGACTCGGCGCTGCCGCCGGCATAACCGCCCAGATCAGCCGCCACCCGGGAAAAACCGAGGCGAACCAACCCCCGCAGGATTCGCTGTCTCATGGATTTTTCCATGAGAGGCTCTATCATATCAGGATCAACTTCAATCCGGGCCGTTTGTCCGCATATTCTAACCCGGCAGCAGGTAAAACCATGATCGATCAGCAGGGATTCGGCTGCCTCTATACGGGCCAGGCGATCGGCCGTGATGTCAGTCCCGTGAGGAATACGGGTAGCCAGGCAGGCGTTGGAAGGCTGATTCCAGACCGACAGCCCGGCCGCCCGGGCCAGTTCAATAATCTCCTGTTTGGTAAGGCCCGCTTCCACCAGCGGCGATGAAATCCCCATTTCCCGGCCGGCCGCGACCCCGGGCCTGACCTCATCCAGGTCATCAAGGCAGAGACCATCGGCCAGGCTGTTCAAATTCAAGCCGGCCACCGCTTGCCACAGCTCCGCCCACAGGATCTTCTTGCAGATATAGCAGCGATTCCGGGTGTTGGCCGTAAACTCGGCCACCTCCATCCGTCGCGTCGGCCATTCCACCTGCCTGGCGCCGATTTCCGCCGCCACCATGGCCGCCATCCGCCGTTCCCTGGCGGGATGCAGCAATGATACGGATGTCAAGGCCACCACTTCATCGCCTACCGCTTCATAGGCAGCCGCCAGCAGAAAAGCACTGTCAACTCCGCCGGACAGGGCCACGGCCAGAGGGGCCTGTTTTTTTAAAATGGCCGCCAGGTGTTTTTTTTTGTCGGTCACGTAATTCCTGATGATCGCGGACTGCTGGCCAGGCTGGCCGCAAGCCGGCAATGGACAAGCGTCAAAAAGAACTTTACAAATACATCTGGTATTTTATATCATATTTTTTTATTTAAATAGAATGTATACCATGAGCCAACTTATATTTTCAAAGGAGTTTGACCGGTATGGGAAAAAAAAGTCTGTTTGAATCCACCTCAACACCCCCTCAAAATGACCGCGAGTCAGCTGATCAAGAAAAGGGAACGGTTGAAAATCAAGACATTACCAGCCAACCAGCGGACGATACCAAGGCCCGGGCCGCGGCCGAAACCTCCACCGGGAAGCAACCGGACACTCCTGAAAATGCAACCGCGGCCCCGGCGTCGCCTGCCGAAACAACCGAGCCATCCGGCCGGACAGCTGCGGCCTCTTCGGCCAGGCCGCGGCCATCCCGACCCGCTCAACCGGACCGGACGGCAACATCGGCAAACACACCGGCTGAAGACCTCTCTTCCCGGAAGGGCTCTTCGGGCGATTCCGGTCAACCGGTCCAGGGAGACAATCTTTTAAAAACGGTTGTCGCCATTATCGGCGGGCTGATGCTGCTGCTCTTTCTGGCCAGCCTGTTTCAAGCCAATAATTATTATATCAAGCAGGTCAACGGTTCGGTTGAGATATGGAAAGGTACCTTTACCCCCGCCGGCCAGAAACGCTTGCTGATTCTGCACGGAACGAAATGGGACCGACCGGCCAAAGAAGTCTACTCTAAAAAGACGGTTTATACCTTTGCCGCCAGAACCTACCTGCAAAAAGCCCTGGACCTGACCGGTGTGTCCGGCCTCCCGGATTACAGCCGCATCGAATATTATCTGGAAGAGGCCCTGGAGCTGGTCACGGAAATCGACAACCGCCAGGCCGCAGACACCATCCGGCAGGTAAAGACCTATCTTGCTGAAGCCGCGATTCTGGACGCCAGCGGTGAACAAGAGGCTCTGGCGCTGGCCGGGAAAAGGCTGGACGCGATCCAGCAGAGTCTGTCCGGCCTTCTGGCTGAAACCGTCATACTGAACGACCGGAAAGACGAGGTTGACGAAGACAAACAGTCCTGATCCGCGTATTTCATGAAATCTTCCGGCTAAAAATGACGGCTTCGCAAAAAGCCGGGATTTCCCTTATTGCGTCACCACGGCGGAGGCCGGGGCCTGTCCTGGCGGAGGCCGGGGCCTGTCCTGGCGGAGGCCG
>JBKHHL010000114.1:0-8658 GCA_046539175.1 Desulfosudaceae bacterium | reverse complement strand
GTGAAATTGCGAGAAAAACGCTGCAACGAAGATATTGGACTTTTTACGAAGCCATATTTATTAATTATATCACAATTTCTGGTGGCCTGACCACTTTTCCCCCTGGTCATAATAAAGGTAAAGTATTGTAATAAATAGTAGCTTTTGGTAATTACAATTAAAATTTTTTAAAATAGATAAAAAATAATTGACAAAAATTACTAAAATTCATATTAAGTTGATTATTAAAAATAAATTTTTAAATCATTATAAGGAGGGTAATTTATGAGAATATTCTGGTTCGGGATAGTTTGTTTGGTGGGGCTGGTTCTTGTTTCCGGTATCTCCGTTTCCGGTATCTCCGTGGTCAGTGCTGCCGAACGCGAGCTGGTTATCTTTCATGCCGGCAGTTTGGCGGTTCCCCTGACAGAGATGGAAAAGCGGTTTGAAGCGCTTTACCCGGATATTGATATTCAGCGGGAAACCGGCGGCAGCACTAAAATGGCCCGCTTGATATCCGAGGTGGGTAAACCCGCGGACATTATGGCCGCGGCTGATTACAAGGTGATTGATAACAATCTTATACCGGATCACGCAAAATGGAATATCCGTTTCGCCACCAATCAGCTGGTGCTGACTTACACGGAAAACAGTCGCTACGCCGATCAGATCAAGGCTGACAACTGGTACCGGATTTTGCAGAAAAAGGACGTTGTCTGGGGACATGCCGACCCCAATCTGGATCCCTGCGGTTACCGCAGCCTTATGGTCCTGCAGCTGGCGGAAAAATTTTATGGCATCGCAGGTCTCTATGAGGACCTGCTGGCCAACCGGCCCCTTAAGAATGTCCGGCCCAAGTCCGTGGAGCTGGTGAATCTGCTGAAGTCCGGTCACATGGACTATGCCTGGGAATATCTTTCGGTGGCTGAGCAGCATGACCTGAAATACCTTACCCTGGATGATCATATTAATCTGGGCGATTACCGCTACGACGATTTTTACCGGCAGGCGTCCGTCAGGGTGACCGGCCGGAAGCCCGGCACTTTTATCAGCAAAAAAGGCCAATCCGTTACCTACGGCGTGACCATGACCGATGATGCCCCCAATCCGGACGACGCGGTCCTTTTCCTGGAGTTCATGCTGGATCCGGAGCAGGGCTTGAAGATTCTGGAGTCCATGGGGCAGCCCCCCCTCATTCCGGCCCGGATTTCCGATCAAACGATGCTGCGGGCAATGCCGGAGCCGTTGCGTAACCTGGTAGAGGTGGAGCAATAAGATTCATGGATGTTTCCCTCAAGGATGGTTTTGCCCCTCAGATAAGCCGGGCCGGCCAGAAGTCCTTTTCCGTCATGCTGGTGGTTTTCAGCCTGCCACTGGTGTTGTTGGTGGTGCTGCCGCTGCTCAAAATGGTGTCAGCGCCTTCCCTGGCAGATCTGCTTCTAACCATTCAGGATAAGGAGGTGGTGGCGGCCCTGGCCCGCAGCCTCGGCTGCGCCCTGTCCTCCGCTTTTATTGCTCTGTTGTTCGGCACGCCTCTGGCTTATCTGCTGGCCAGGAAAAATTTTACCGGTAAACGCCTGGTGGAGGGGATTGTGGATTTACCCATCATGATTCCGCACCCGGTTATCGGTATCGCCCTTCTCAGCGTTTCCGGGCGAAATCATCCCCTGGGACGACTGCTGGCTGATATCGGCGTGCAGTTGATGGGGACGTGGACGGGTATTATCACGGTGATGCTGTTTGTGGGTCTGCCTTTTTATGTCAATACAGTCAAGGCGGCCTTTGAGGCCGTGCCGCCCCGCCTTGAGAACGTCTCCCGGACCCTGGGCGCTCCCATGTTCTCCACCTTTTTCCGGGTAACCCTGCCTCTGGTCTGGCGCAGTGTGGTGCTGGGTATGATTATGGCCACGGCTCGGGCCATCAGCGAGTTCGGAGCCATTGTTATCGTGGCCTATCATCCCATGACAGCCCCGGTGCTGATTTATGAACGTTTTACAGCCCATGGTCTGCAATATTCACAACCGGTGGCCGTCTGGCTGATCCTGATTTCTCTGGCCCTGTTCGTGTTGATGAGATTTTTTGCCGGAAAGGGAAATGAGCATGCTTGAGATTTCCGATTTGCAAGTGGCCGTGCCCGGTTTTACTCTGGATGATATCTGCCTCAGCATCGGCAGCCGGGATTTTTTTGCCGTGATCGGACCTACCGGTTCGGGGAAATCCCTGCTCCTGGAAGCCCTGGCCGGCCTGGTACCGGTTAAAAAAGGTCGCATCAGCCTGGCGGGACGGGAGCTAAACGGGACTCCCCCGGAATACCGCGGTATCGGACTGGTTTACCAGGATTATTCCCTTTTCCCGCATATGACGGTTCGGAGCAATCTGTTGTTCGGAGTTCGCTATCACCGGATTGATTCCGACACGGCCAGCCGTCGGCTGGAAAGGCTGGCAGAACGACTGGGGCTGACTCACCTGCTGCATCGTGACCCGGTTCGTCTCAGTGGCGGCGAGAAACAACGGGTGGCCCTGGGTCGGGTGTTGATGATAAACCCCCGGGCGGTCCTGCTGGACGAGCCGCTTTCCGCCCTGGACCCGGTTTTTCAGGACGAAATCAAGATCCTGCTTCAGGAACTGCACCGGGAATGGCAGATCCCTTTTGTTATCGTATCCCATGATTTTGCGGATGTCTTATACCTGGCCGACCGGGGAGCAGTCATAAACAAGGGGCGCCTGATGCAGCAGGGCGATATGGAGGCACTTTTTGATCGTCCCGAATCTTCTTTTGTGGCGGAATTTGTGGGCATGAAAAACGTGTTTGACTGTCGGCTGGAGGGCAGGGTGGCCCGGGTGAGCGGCCTGAATTTTAATCTGGCGGCGCCCGCCGGAAACGGCCGCGCCCGGCTGGGTATCCGGCCGGAGTCGGTTCGGCTGGTGGCCAGGCCGGCTGAACAATACGCCAACAAAATTACCGGCACCATCAAGCATCTTGCTTCCCATGGATTTTTTACCATGGTCAAGGTTGATTGTGGCGGGATAACCCTGGACGCTATATGGTCCCGGGAGACTGTGGCGGCTCACCGGCTGGAGCCGGGAACGCGGGTTACCCTGGGAGTTCATCCTGAACGCCTGCATCTGTTCTGATTTTTTTTACAGAAAATCGTTGACAGTCAAAAGAGGGTGGAACGGGACCCCCAGGGCTTCGATGTTTTCCCGGCCGTTTTCTTCACAGCGATCCAGCAGGGCAATGACGCCGATAATGGACAGGCCGTAGTTCCGGGCGGCTTCGATGGCCTTGATGGTGGAACCGCCCGTGGTAACAACGTCTTCGGTAATAAAGACGGTGTAACCGGGCCGTACGTGGCCTTCTATCTGGCTGCCGGTGCCGTGAGCTTTAGGTTCCTTGCGGATGACAAAAGCCTCAATGGACTGGTTTTTAAGGTGAAAAGTGTGGGCGGCGGCAAAAGAAATGGGGTCTGCGCCCAGGGTCAGGCCGCCGATACCGTCCGGAGCGATGCCCAGTTGTTGAATGGTATCGTAAATCAGACGGCCCACAAGATACTGGCCTGCTGAAGAACAGGTGACCTGTTTTAAGTTGAAATAAAAGCGGCTTTTTTTTCCGGAGGACAGGGTGAATTCCGGGCTCGCCGTTTGCCGGAAGGAGCGCTCCCTGATCAGAGCGATGAGTTGTTCTTTTTCGTTCATAATTTTATGTTATCCCGCTTGTTGCAGATTAAAGTAATTATAATTTAACCCGGATATTGCACGAGTTGATCCGGGCGCAGCTGCAAGGCGGCCGACAGGCCGCCGGCGGTATTCATGACTACTGATTGCCCAGACCGTTATGCCCCTGGCACTCCGGACAGGTCCAGGTGATATGGTTGCACGACAGCCCCCAGATATTTTCATACATGCAGTTCTGGCAGATAGTAAAACCACATTCCCGACAGCACCAGCAAAAGGGTGCCTCCCGGCCGCAGCAATGACAGGCCTGCCGCTCGTTCCGGGAGATTTTTTTTCTTTCTTTATAACTCCTGGCAGGCTGTCTGATGGCCTTGATATTTTCTGACATGGTTAAATTTTAACCTTTTTGTGAAGCTCTGAATTCTGATCCTGAGGCAGGTTTCGCATATTAATCGGAAAAAAGCAAGCTTCGTGGCAGTTCGGGCAGCTTCGGCCCCTCGGGCGCCAATGTTTTTTTGGTTTGCCAGCGGCTTGGATTCAATGGTATATCTTGTTCCCGGGGAGACGGTGTCGTCTGAATCCGGCCGGATAGTTTGTCTTAATTTTTACCGGCAGTGTTAAGTTTTAAGTGATTAAGTGTTAAGTAAAAACAAGAGGCTGTTCTTTATCATTGTGCGATTATATCAGTTTGGGGACTTTTTACGCAGCCATCATAATTGACGGTCTCGTAAAAAGTCGGGATTTCCCTTATTGTGTCACCCCGGCGGAGGCCGGGGTCCAGTAAAATCAAATAGTTCTGGATTCCGGCATTCGCCGGAATGACGAGGTAGGGACTTTTTACGAAACCATCATAATTAATTTTTTTAACCCGGATATATCATGAAAGATTCGGGTTAAAAAACACTACAGGCGAAGTTCAGTCATGAATGCGGACATAACCGGCGTTATCCTGGCGGGCGGTGAAAACCGGCGGGTTCAGTCCCGGAAGAAAGCCTTTTTTGAGGTGGGCGGACAACCACTTGTGGGCAGAGTTTACAATGTCTTGCGGTCGGTTTTCGCGAGGGTTATGATCGTCACCAATACGCCGCTGGATTTTATTGACTGGAACGCCGTTATTGTTACCGATATTTTTGATCATCGCAGCTCCCTGACCGGGATTCAGGCCGCTTTGTTCAGCGTGGACACGCCCCGCGCCTTTATCTGCGCCTGTGACGCGCCGTTCCTTAAAAAGGAGCTGGTCAATACCGTTGTTGCCGGGGTTGAGGCCGGCCTGGACGTGGTTATCCCGGAGACTTCCGCGGGGCTGGAGCCGCTTTGCGCTGTCTACTCTGCCGAAAGATGCCTGGAAGTGATCGAAAGTCAGCTTGTGCGGCGGCAGTTTGCCATCCGGCATACTCTTAACCGGTTAAGGGTAAAAACTGTTTCTGAAAAAAAATTGCGCCAGAGCGATCCCTTTCTTGATTCTTTCATGAATGTCAATACTCCGGAAGACCTGGAGCGGGCGCACCGGATAATAAGCGACCGGGGGAATGATGATCCGGTTAAAAATTCCTGAGTACCGCCTTGGAGGCAATCACGGTTGCTGTAGAAAAAAGGCTCGTCCCTCTGATCCCGGGGCAAGGAAGCCTTTGAAGGGGATTGATTCCTTAAAAAATAAGAACCACCAGATTTTCCAATTGACATTTGAGCGTTGTTAATGATATTAAATGGATATTATTAACAATCAATGTTTGTCTTTTTTGATTGATATCCTGCTGAAAAGCATCATAAATAATAATGAAAATAAGGAGGTGGAAAAGGCTATGAAAATCAATCTTAAACACATCAGCTTAATGGCGGTCTTAGTCGTCGCGCTTGCTTGCGGTCTGGCCCTGGCGGCGGACAATTTTCCGGAAAATATTACCATGGAAGATAAGGATGCCTATGAGCGTCACACCCAGGGAATCGTTGAGTTCAGCCATAAGAAGCATTTTGAGGATTACGATATTGGATGTGGCGAATGCCATCATGATGAGAACGGGGAGCCCCTGGATGATCTGAAGGTTGGCGATGACGTCCAATCCTGCCTGGATTGTCATGAGGCGGGTCGGGCTGATCGTAAGGAGCTTCGGGACATGTCTCCGGAAGAGCGCGAAAAAGAGGAATTGAAATATCATTACGGCGCCATTCATCAGAATTGTCAGGGCTGTCACGAGGAATTCAACGAAGAGGAAACTGGTAATGCCAGAAAAGGCCCGGCGCCGGTATCCTGCGCCAAGTGCCATCCCAGAAAAGACCGTAACTAAAGGTTACCGGCTACCGGGATTTAATTTACCCCGAATAGAGCCGTTTAAGTTTTTACGCCGATAATTTTTATTTAAGAATAAAAATTGATGGCCTCGTAAAAAGTCGTGATTTTCCTTATTGCGTCACCCCGGCGGAGGCCGGGGCCTGTCCTGGCGGAGGCCGGGATCCAGTAAAATCAAATAGTTCTGGATTCCGGCCTTCGCCGGAATGACGATGTAAAGACTTTTTCCGAAGCCGTCAAGTTAGCCTTTTTTATTTTTCTGGTAGCTTTTTTTAAAACGAACCGCCTGGTTTGGCAATAGAAAAAGATAGGCTCCAGGAGGTAATCATCGCATTTTTTTCAGCCCGGAGATTTGACGGCTTCGTAAAAAGTCGGGATTCCCCTTATTGCGTCACCCCGGCGGAGGCCGGGGTCCAGTAAAATCAAATAGTTCTGGATTCCGGCTTTCGCCGGAATGACGATGTAAAGACTTTTATGAAGCCGTCAAAATTGGGAAACGGCTCAATTCAGGTCATATTCAAAAAAAGAGCAGGGTTGACCGATTATCGGTCGCCCTGCTTTTTTTGTGCGGCAAAGGCGGCGGCTTTATTAACCAGAGCCGGTGCCCAGCCTGGTGAGCCCAGGGCGTGCAGGTGAGTGTAGCTGGCCAGAACGTTTTTGTGGCACAGGCCGTCGCGATGGTTGGCAAAGCCCTTTCCCCGCAAGGTCGTCAGGACCATGGCGTCGTCATCTCCCCGCCAGGAAATTACCCGGGAATAGCGGAACTCATGCCCTTTCAGTTCGGTGCCCGTCTCAAAGTAGGGGTTGGCCGCGTCCACCCGGGAAATGGTGTAACCATGGCCGACCGGCTTTTCAGAGATACCGAATGATGCCGGCAGAATATCGCACATGGGATAGGCCTGCTCCTTGATAATTAATGATTGTCCCAGGTAGATCAGGCCGCCGCATTCCGCGTACACCGGCAAACCGTCTTCCACCAGCGCCGACAGCTGCTCCCGGAAAGTCCGGTTGTTGGCTAGTTGACGGGCGTGTGTTTCCGGGAAACCGCCGCCCAGGTAGAGGCCGTCTATCTCATCGGAAAGACCGGCATCGGTCAACGGGCTGATGAAAACCAGTTTTGCTCCCGCTTCTTCAAGAGCGGCCAGGTTGTCCGGATAGTAAAACTGGAAGGCCGAGTCCCGGGCCACGGCAATCAAGGGGCGCTTCTCCGGGACTGACGGTGTTTTTATCCCGGTCTCTTCCCTTGTTCGGGAAACCGGTGGAGCGCCGGCGGCTATCCGTCGCACGGCCTTCAGGTCGATATGGTTTCTGGCCAGCTCGGCGTTGGCTTGGATGGCTTCCAGGGCCCAGGCGTGTTCGGGGGTGGGGACCAGGCCCATGTGCCGTTCCGGCAGGTCAACGTGGGGCTGTTTGGGAATGGCGCCGATGACCGGCAGGCCGCAGTAATGCTCGATGGAGCGCCGCAGGATACTTTCGTGCCTCGCCCCGGCGACACGGTTCAGAATAATGCCGCTGATCGTCAGGACGCTGTCAAAGTCGATGCAACCTTTAACCACGGCGGCGCAGGTGCGGGTGGTCTTGGTTACGTCCAGGCAGAGGACTACCGGGGAGCGCAACAGCTTGGCGATTTCCGCCGTGCTGGTGGCGCCGTCAAGATCAATGCCGTCATAAAGACCGCGGTTTCCTTCGATAACAGCGATATCTTTGTCTAAGGTGTATCTGTAAAAGGAGCCCAGCAGGACAGGAGGGGTAGTCAGAAAGGTGTCAAGATTATGGCAGGGAACGCCGGCTGCCATGGATAGCCAGCCGGCGTCAATATAATCGGGGCCTTTTTTGAACGGCGCGACACGGTCGCCCGTTTCCCTTAAAGCGGCGGTCAGGCCGATGGCAATGGTGCTTTTACCGGCGCCGCCGCGTAAAGCGGAGATAGTAAGCCGGGGGCATTGAATGGCATTGGGCATCGGCATAGTAACCACTGCGTCAAAAAAATCGCGCAGCTGGTGAACGATAAGGCTGAGGCGCTATGGCGCCCTCAAAAAAGGACTTTTAATCTTCGTGCTCCGCGGCCGCCTGTTTCCCCGTGCCCGGCAGGCCGTACATGGTGGTGCTGCCGCTGGACCAGTAAACCAGGTCCTGGTTTTCCACCATTTTATTAATCAGTTTTTTGGCATCCCGCGGTTTCATGTCCAGGATCTTCTGAAGATCACTGAAGTAAAATTTTGATTTGGTCTTCTGCTTTTTTTCCAGCTCTTCTTTGATTTTGGCGGTAGCTTCGGCTAATTCCATATCAAGCTCCTTTTTTTAAAGACAGAAAGCGACCAGGGGCCGATCATGATTAGGGCTTGCCTGGTCGCTTATTTCTTCTGTCGGTGGATTATTAACTGTCTTGCTTTTTTATTAGTCAGTGAACTTGAACTGGGTCGTCTGACGCCAGGTGTAGTAGGCCGGATCGCGGAAGTCATCGATCAGGTGATGGGTAAATTCCAGGTCGCATTTCTCGAAGAATCTTTCCCAGCCGATTCTTTCCGCCCATTCCCCGAGCCGTTCATATTTGCGGGCCTCCTTGGAATAAACTTCCACGATACGCTTGATGACGTCCGTCAGTTCCGGCCAGCGGGGGGTGTTGTTCGGCAGAAAGGCCACCGCCACCTTGGAAAACTTAGGCGCGCTGATGCGGTTGGATACCTTGCCGCCCACCATCACGACCACGCCGTCGC
>JBKHHL010000015.1:0-26671 GCA_046539175.1 Desulfosudaceae bacterium | reverse complement strand
TAGTTTTTTGTGTTTAATTTAATACTATACAGGGGCTGTTTTCTGTGTGAGACTTGTGTGAAAATCTTTCCAAAAGGCGCTAAAATATAAAAAAAGGAAAATCTCATCTCGCGGGAGAGTCAAGCATGGCAGCACTTCCTGAAACGTCAACCTTTACCGGTACCCTGAAACAGCCGCGCTCCTTGTCCGACCGGATTACCCGGCTGCGGGATTATTATTTCCAGGGCGCCGACAGGACCTGGACCAACGAGTTTACCTGCTGGTCCACCGGCACTCCCTGGGATATCCAGTTCAACGAAATGACCTATTATATCGTTCCGGAGACCTATCTCCTGCTCCGTACCATGGGCGGCTCCTTTTGCCAGGCCGCCCGGAATGTCCCCCTGCCGGACGATTTCTGGTCGAAAAGCCTGCCTGAACGCCGGGCCTGGTTTGTCCGGGAAGTCATGGTCAACCACCTACCCCACGAGATTCTGCCCGGCGACCTGCTCGCCGGCGGCCGCTTCAATATCCAGACCTCCCTCTGTCTCACCCGAAAAGAGCAGCGGGAGTACAACCAGCTGATCAACGGCAAAAACGGCGCCCGGGCGAAGATGAAATGGTTCCACGATCATGGCTATGGCAATGCCGGGGCCACCTGCGGCCATCTGATCCCCGGCCACGAACGGGTGCTGACCCGGGGATGGCGGGGCATGGCCGCCGATCTGGCCGAAAAGTATGCCGCTCTGACGGCGGCGGAAAAAGAGACAGATCGCAGCGCGCAATTACGGGCCATGATGACGGCGGCGGAAATGCCGGGCCGGCTGGCGGAACAATACGCCGCCCGGTGCCGGGAACTGGCCGGCAGAAAAACCGATCCGGAACGGCGGGAAGAACTGGAACAAATGGCCGCCAACCTGGAGCGGGTGCCCCGGGAACCGCCGCGAACCTTCTGGGAGGCGGTCCAGGCCCTGTGGCTCAATCACATGCTCATCATGAGCGACGAGAACTACCCCGGCCCGGGGGTCTCCTTCGGCCGGATCGATCAATATCTGCTGCCTTACTGGCGAGATTCGCTGGCCGACGGCATGAGCCGGGAGTTCGGCAAGGAAATTCTGAAATGCTTCTGGATTCACTGCAACACCGCCTATGACGCCATGATCCGCAACGGCTACCAGGGCATTACCTCCGGTTTCGGCCAGCTGATTACCCTGGCCGGGCTGGGACCGGACGGCCGGGACCTGACCAACGACCTGACCATGGCCATCCTGGAAGTAATCGACGAAATGACGCCCATCCTGGAGCCCAAGCCCAATATCCGGCTGCACCGTCGATCTCCGGATAACCTCCTGGATAAAGTGGTGGACATGATAGCTTCCAGCCAGGGCGCCCCGTTCATCCTGAACTTTGACGAACGATCCATGGCCGGCCTGGTTCGCCAGGGTCGGCTGGCCGGCCTGAGCGACCTGATCAATCCTGATACTGTTCATGACTACGCCCCGGTGGGCTGCCTGGAAAACACCATGGTCGGCAACGACCGTTCCGGCACGGTGGACAACAATCTCAATCTCCTCAAGGCCGTGGAACTGGCCCTGACCGGCGGCCGGGACCTGCTGCCCTTTACCGATCCCCTCACCGGCAAAACCGAAAAAATCCGCCGGGACGGCCCGGACACCGGCGACGCCCGCCGTTTCGACACCTGGGACGAATTCTGGAAGGCTTACCAGGCCCAGACGGCTTATATCGTCCAACGCTGCGTGGATCTGTACGAAACCACCGAATCCATCCGGGCCCGTTTTTTTTCCACCCCTTATCTTTCCTGCCTGGTCAAGGGCTGCGCTGAAAAAGGACTGGATATCACCCGGGGCGGCGCCGAAATCAACCTGACCACCATGGAAGCGGTCACCTTTGCCACTACCGTGGACGCCCTGCTGGCCATCAAGTATCTGGTCTTTGACAGCGGCCGCTGCACCATGGCGGAACTCATCAACGCCCTGCGGGATAACTGGACGGGCCACGAAGTGCTCCAGGCCCTGGCCCGCAACCGGGCGCCCAAATACGGCCGGGACGATGACGCGGCTGACGCCATGGCCCGGGCCGTCATGACCACCTGGTGCGACCAGGTCTGGAAGCATCGGACTGAGTCCACCGGCCGGCAGTTCCGGCCCGGCATGCTCAGCTGGAACTACTGGGCCGGGGACGGCTTTGTCATGGCGGCCAGCGCCGACGGCCGGAAGCAGGGTCAGTTTCTGTCCAATGCCATCTGCCCCACCAACGGCGCCGACATCCACGGTCCCACCGCCAACACCAATTCCGTGGGCAAGGCCCTGGGCGGGATGGCCGCAGACGGCCGGGGCGACCTGGACGGGTATGTCAACCTGCTGCCCAACGGGGCCAGCCACACCATCTCCTTTAATCCTTCAGTCATCGCCGATTCCGAGCACCGGCAAAAGTTCAAGGCTTTTCTTAAGGCTTACGCCCAAAACGGCGGAACCGCTCTGCAAATCAACATGGTCGATCCGGACATGCTCCGGGACGCCCAGCAACACCCGCGGGACTACCCCCACCTGCTGGTCCGGGTAACCGGCTATAACGCCTATTTTACGGCGGTGGGGCGGGAACTGCAGAATGAAATCATTGAACGGGTGAGCCATGACCGATTCTGACACGGCCCTTGTCTTTGAAATCCAGCGCTTTTCCACTGAAGACGGCCCCGGCATCAGGACCACCGTGTTTTTCAAGGGATGTCCCCTCAAATGCGACTGGTGCCATAATCCGGAAAGTATCTCCCCGCATCCCGAGATTCACTGGCTGGCTGTCCGCTGCATCGGCTGCCGGGGCTGTATCGCCACTTGCCCGGAAAACGCCCTGTCCTTTTCCGGGGAAGGCTTGCGGATTGACCGGGAACGCTGCACCCGCTGCGGTATCTGCGCCGAAGAGTGCCCCTCCACCGCCCTGGAACAGATCGGCCGGTACTGGAGCCTGCCTGATCTGGTTGATGAGGTGGTCAAGGACAAGGCATATTATGAAACCTCCGGCGGCGGGGTGACCGTTTCCGGTGGTGAGCCCACCGCGCAGGCGGCCTTCACGGCTGAATTTTTAAAACGGTTGCGGGAGAAAAACATTCACACGGCCATAGACACCTGCGGCCTGTGTCAGCGCCGGCTCCTGGACCAGCTTCTGCCCCACGCGGATCTGGTAATGTTTGACATAAAAATATTCGATCCGGCCGCCCACCATCACTTTACCGGAGCGGACAATCAGGCTGTCCTGGAGAATTTTGATTACCTGGCCAAAGGCGTCGGCCGGCCCGACCGGCCGTACGAACTCTGGGTAAGAACCCCCATCATCCCCGGCGCCACTGATCAGCCTGAAAATATTGCCGCTATCGGACGGCATATCGCCGCCGCCCGGGGAAAGGTGGCCCGGTGGGAATTGTGCGCTTTTAACAACCTCTGCCGGGACAAATATGACCGCCTGGACCGGGCCTGGGATTTCGCCGAAAAATCCTGCCTGACGGCCGAAACCATGGCCGGCCTGACTGATATCGCCCGCGCCTCCGGCGTCGATCCGGCCATTGTCTGCTGGAGCGGATCGACCCGGACCAGCCGGGACAACCCGGCGGAGCGTCCGGATCTCCGGGTTGTAGACGGCCAGGCCGCTGAAACAAACCGGGAAACAAACCGGGAGACGGACAGATGAGCGACCATACCAGAACCGCCTTTACCCCGGCTGAGATACAAGCCTTTGCCCCGGCTGAGAAAATCGGCCTGGTGGCCACGGTCAACCCGGACGGCCTGCCCCATGTTACCCTGATCACCTCCCTGATGGCCAATGGTCCCCGAAAGATGCTCCTGGGCGAATTTTCCAAAGGCAGCAGCAAGGCCCATCTGCAGTCCAACCCCCGCCTGGCTTTTCTGCTCATGACCAGGGACAGAAAAATGTGGCGCGGCCGGGCCCTCTGGAAGAGTCTCCAACAGGAAGGTCCGGAATACGAGATGTACAACAACCTGCCCATGTTCCGGTATAACGCCTATGTCGGCATCAACACCGTCCACTACCTGGACCTGGTGGAAACGGGCCACCCGGAAAAACTTCCCCTGGGGCGCCTGGCCGGGTCAATGCTGCTGACCAGGCTGCTGCGGTCCCGGTTCCGGAAAACCCGTTCCGAACCGGCCCTGAAACCTTACGCCCGGCGGAAGATATTCAATAACCCGGGCGCGCTCAAATTTATCAGCCTGGTTGACGCGGACGGATTCCCGGTGCTTTTCCCGATTATTCAATGCCAGGCCGCTGATGCCGGCCGGCTGGTGCTGGCCCCTTTTCCTTACCGCCAGGAACTGGCTTTGATTCCGGAAAACCCGGTGGTGGCGGTGTTCGGCCTGACCATGGCCATGGAAAGCGTCCTGGTCCGGGGCCGGCTGCGACATGAAAAAACAGGCCCGGGCTTGTCCGCCCTGGTGGTTGACATAGACTGGGTTTACAACTCCATGCCGCCCTGCCACGGCCGGATTTATCCGCCCCCGGATCTGTCCCCGGTGAGGGATTTTAACTGATCCCCGCCGTCAACGAACATCCCGGACGGACATCTTATAATTCTCTTTCAATCTCGAACAAAAACCGGCTGCGGCGATTGAACTGTCCTTTTCTGAAATCGGTGCAGGTGAAAAACAGGTACTGCTCGGCCCGGGTCATGGCCACGTACATCAGGCGCCGCTCCTCCTGGAGATCGTCGGGCCTTTCCAGGGATTTCCAGTGCGGAAACAGGTTTTCCTCGCAGCCGGCCACGAAAACCACGTGAAACTCCAGCCCCTTGGCCGAGTGGATGGTGGTAAGATTGACGCCGCCGGCCCCTTCTTCTTCCTCATTTTCCTTGTCTTCTCTGATCAGGGCGGCTTCTTCCAGGTATTCCACCAGGGTTTCTTTGCGGGAAGCGGCGTAAATCAACTGCTCGATGTTCTCCATTTTGGCGGTGTAATCCATGGAGTTGGCATCGGCGTACTGCTTGATGTAGTCCAGGTAGCTTGTCCGGGAGAGGACTTCCTCAATGGCCCGCTCCGGGGCCAGGGAGCGGATATCATCCAGCAGGGCCAGCAGCTCCTTGAGCCCCTTGTAAATCCGGTCGGACAAAAGCTTTTCCGCCACCGCCCGGCGGGCGGCGTCCTGAACGCTCATGCCGTCGGAACGCAGCTTGGTGATATTGGCCAGGGTTTTGGGGCCGATGCCGCGCCGGGGGGTGTTGATGATTCTTTCAAAGGCGGTATCATCCTTGTCAAACACCGCCGCCAGGATATAGCTGTTGATATCCAGTATCTCCTTGCGATCGAAAAAGCCGCGGTCTCCCAGCAATTGATAAGGGATACCGGCCTCCCGCAGACGGTGTTCAAAAAACAGGGAGGTGAATTTGGTCCGGTAGAGTACGGCCATGGATTGGTAAGGCACGCCGGCGTCGTGCAGGGCGTGGATCTTGTCCGCCACCCAGCCGGCTTCATCCACCTCGTCGTCAAATTCGTGAATCTCGACCACCCCGCCCTGGCGATCCGAAAAGCACTCTTTTTCCATTTTGCCGTCGTTGTAGTCGATCAGGTAATTGGCCAGGCGGACGATCTCGTCGGCCGAACGAAAATTCTGCTCCAGCCGGAAGACCCGGGCATTGGCGTAGCGGCGGTCAAAGGACAGAAAATGGTTGATATTGCTGCCGCGAAAGGAATAAATGGCCTGCCAGTCGTCCCCCACACAGAAAAGATTGTCCCCCCGGCAGAGCAGACCGGTCAACTCCTCCTGGATGTTGTTGGTGTCCTGGTACTCATCCACCAGGATGAAATCGAAACGCTCCTGGTATTTGCGGCGGACATCCTCGTAACGGCGCAGAATATCGCGAACCAGCAGCAGAATATTGTCAAAATCAACGGCGTTCTTCTGTTTCAGAGCGTTTTCGTAGAGAGGAAACAGGTCGGCCATGCGGGCGTAGGAAACATAAGGTTTGGCGTCAAAATAAGCCACCGGGTCACCGGAGTTCTTGGCCCGGGAAATTTCCGCCATAACCGCCGGCAGAATTTTCTTGTCCAGGTTCATGTCCCGGAGCACCGCCTTGAGCGTTTCCCGCTGATGATAGGTATCGTAAATCTGGAGCGGCGTTTCATAACCCAACAAGTAGCCATAGATGCTCAGGACGCGGAAACAGGCGCTGTGATATGTCCTCACCCAGGGGAAACGGTCTTCGGACAGACCGGTCAGCGTGACCAGGCGGGATTTCATCTCGTCCGCCGCCTTGTTGGTAAAAGTAATAGCCAGGATTTGTTCCGGCCGGCATCCCTGATCTATGAGATGAGCGATCTTGGCGGTCAGCGTCCGGGTTTTGCCGGAACCGGCCCCGGCCGTGACCAGGGCCGGTCCTCCCTGGTGAGCGACCGCTTCCTGCTGTGCCTGTGTCAGCTTCATATAATTCCATTGATCTTTTTTTTTATCGTTATTGTTTTGACCTGCCTGTCCTGTCAGTATCTTCGTGTCAAGCGCTTATCAGAAAGCGTTTCACAGGCGGCGGCCCGCTCTTGAGAGGCCTTGTCGGAATCGTCTCGTCTTTATGGCTTAAGTTCGGGCTTCCAGGTGGTCAGATCACACCGGCCGCCATCATTTTTTCCGGTTATCACCGGCCGGCCGGCCGCGTCAATTCCAACGGTATGAGCCAGACCCGCTGAAACCGCGACAATATTTTTCCAGGAATCGACCCGTCCCTGGCCGTCGTCGGCATATCCGCCCTCGACCGGTCCGGCCGCCACCACCGTGCCGTCTTTTTTCAGACCCACGGTATGCCAGTATCCGGCCGCTATCTCAACCACCTCCGTCCAGCTTGACACTTCGCCCTGGTTTTGATCGAACAGGCTTCCCTCAGCCGGTCCGGCCGCCACCACCGTGCCGTCTTTCCTTAAACCGACGGTATGCCAGCCGCCGGCAGCGATCTGAACCAGTCCCCGCCAGTGCCCGACCCGGCCCTGACCGTGATTGTCGCCGCTGGTGGCGGCCGGACCGGCCGCCACGGCGGTACCGTCGTAGCGCAGTCCAACGGTATGCTCTTCCCCGGCGGCCACCTGGACAATCCCGGTCCAATCTCCCACCTTGCCCTGATTTTCATCGTTTTCACCGATGGCTATGACCGTGCCGTCCTTTTTGAGACCGACCGAATGATATCCTCCGGCCGCCACCTGGATAATGTCTTTCCAGTCGCTGACTTGGCATTGGGAGTCCCAGTTGGCGCCCGCCGCCTTCACCCGGCCGTCCCGTCGCAAACCCAGGCAGTGTGATATTCCGGCCGACAGCTGGACAATTTCCGACCACCCGGCAATCGCTTCCCGACCGCCGGATTCCAGCCGGCCGGCCATCAGCACGCCGCCTTCTTCCGTCAGTCCCAGGGTATATGTGCCGCCGGCCGCCACCCCGACAATTTTACCGGTCGGAGGCTCTTCACCGGCCACCACGGGAACTGCCAACAACACGGCCGTCAGCCACCAACTCAACAGGTAAAAACACAATTTCCGGGATCTGGCCGGGGGGACAAATGATAACGGAAAAGTCATCAGGGCTGCTCCAGTTTTTTAACCCGATTACCGCCGGTCAACAGGTCCGGCATGACGTCTTCCTGAAAAATTTCCAGGGTCAGGTCTTGCAGTTTACCGGTATGCTGAAATCCCAGCAGCAGGTTTTGGTCTTCCACAAAACGCTCAACTTCGGGGTCGATCGCCAGGACCCGCCTGGTAAGAGCTTCCGGCATACGAATCTGCCCGCTTATGCTGACGGTCTGATCCCCGGTGTCCAAAAAGCCCTCAAGCACCCCGTCAATTCCGGGCAGATTACGGGGGGCCAGGTTGGAAAGCTGAATCCGTTCCAGAAGGACGCGATCTTCAGCGTAGCTGATGGTCCCCTCCACGTCATCGAACATATGCGGCAGGCGGCCATAATCATCCAGAATCCGCCGCTTGAGCTCGGTCTCTCCGGCTTCTTGCAACAGACGCGATAAAAGATCTTCTATGAAATTATAATTTCCCAGCAGACACCTTTCCATCCTGAAAGTGCCCCGCCCCTTGATGATCCCGGCGGTGTCGACCAGGCTATCGACGTTCATAACCAGCTGTTGCCGGGGCGGTTTGAAAAAATAATCGCCGAACCCGAATCTCAGTTCAGTGAGATCCAGTTGACCTGTCACCCGCGAACGCGACTGGTTTCCCTCCAGGCGCACATTCATGTCCAGGTGACCGCCAAGATCCAATTGTTCCGGAAGACTGTCCGTGAAAAAAGGATAGATGGACTGGATCACGTCAAGGTCGACATCCCCGGTAATCACTTCCAGCGAAGCTTCCGATAGGCCCCGTAGCTCCCCGGCCTCACCGGAAATATGAAAGGAATTGCCGTTAACGACCATTTCCAGCAGGGGCATGGCCAGCCGATCATTTTCAAGAGACAGGACCAGGGGCTGTCTTAAATCAATGTCAACCTTAAGAGGCTCCCCCCGCAATTCCCGCTCCGTGGAACGAAAGACCAGGTCTTCCAGGCGGAGACGCCCGGTCATGGTCATTCCGGACCAGGCATCACCGGTCAAATGAAAATCAAGGTTAATGCGGCCGGAATCAGGCAACACCGGTGAATCAGCCGGAAAAGCGTACCGGTTGTAG
Source organism: Desulfosudaceae bacterium (assembly GCA_046539175.1). Taxonomy (GTDB): domain Bacteria; phylum Desulfobacterota; class Desulfobacteria; order Desulfobacterales; family Desulfosudaceae; genus CAYTQK01. The sequence continues at coordinate 18,026 of JBKHHL010000015.1, read as the reverse complement.
GCGAGAATGGGTAAATCCACGATGTTCAGATCAACGTCAAGGGGAATCTGGTCATTCTTCTGATCAATCTCCATTGGTCCGGCCTGGCCGCGCATAAAAAAATTCTGCTGCCGGGCTCCGGGAGAGGCGGCCTTGATATTCAGGTTGAACACCTCGCCGAGGGTAAAATCCCTGACAGCCACGTCAACGTCCCGAATGGTGGTTGAGGCCGGACTGTTCAGGGCGCCATGGTCCAGGACTTCATACCGGGCGTTTTTAATGGTCAGGTTTTCTACGCGCAGCCATTTGATCAGCTTGCTTTCCTGGTTTTCGGTCAAATCGTTGAAATTCCAGCCGCCCTCCTTGTCCCGGACCACCTGAAAAACGGGTTCTTCAATCGTCATTTCCCTGATGTAAACCTGCCCCAGGAAAAGCATTAAAGGATTAATGCGCACTATGATCCGTTTGGCTTTCAAAAAAACCGGATCATTAACATAGGGATGTTCTTTGAGAAAGGATTCGTTTTCAGTCATTTTAAAGCCGGTTATTTCCGCCCCGCGCAACCCCAGCAAAAAGGTATCCATCTTTTTCATGCTCAGATTCCGGGGAAGCTTATTGGCGATGATAGATTTTAATATGGCCAGGCGCTTGCGGTCAAAATAACTCAGGGAAGACTCTTCAGCGGTTGCATCCGGGGCGGAGTCCCGGGCCGGCACCGGCAGCGACGCCAGCAGCGTCGCTGTAAAAACAGCACCAATAAAAAACACCGCCATGATTTTGATTAATTTCATGTTTTTAAATAAAAATCCTACAAGACTGTTTTGACCTGGGGATGTCCGGCCAGGGACCGGTACAATCCGTCCCGGGCAGCCTCATTCTCCACCCGAACCGACACGGCCAGGGCCAGGTATTTACCGCTCCGGCTGGTATTTGACGCGGCCACCTGGTAATCATACCCTTGGCAGCACTCCTCCACGGCCCGGGTCAGACCATGCCGATCAAAGCCGATCACCCGGTAGGACCAGTTACAGGGATAATCGATCAGCGGTCGTCGCGTCTGATTCATTCTTCCTCCGGCCGGGCCTGATCAGCCTGGCGTCGCCTATGGTCAGCCAGCATTAATCCGGTCATGGTCTTGGCGTCCCTGATCTCGTTGGTGTAAACCAGATGCAGCGCTGTTTGAAAATCCATCAGCTTTATTTCGATCATTTCATCGGCTTCCAGAACCTGCCGCCCGGCAATAAGATTGTCGGCCCGGAACAGGTGGAGGCACTCATCGGAATAACCCGGCGCCGGTGCCAGCACTCCCAGTTTCTGAAAATCAACGCCCTGGTAGCCGGTTTCTTCCAGCAACTCCCTCCGGGCGCAGTCCAGCGGCGATTCATCCCCGACGTCAATCGTCCCGGCCGGAATTTCCCAGATATAGTCGCCCAGGGCGTGACGATACTGCCGCAACAGCACAACGGTATTTTCGTCCAGAAACGGCACAATGGCGGCGGCACCGGGATGACGCAGCACGTGAACAACCGTTTCCAGGCCATTGTCAAGGGTAACGGTTTCCCTGTCAAGCCGGATCGCCTCAATTTGCAAGAGAGTTTCTTTATCGTGAATTATAGTTCCCATGTTTTCTTTATGACAAGTCATAAACTCCGGGTTGGCGGTTCATCAGGCAGGGGATTTCCCGGCGGAAGCGGGCCTGCTCGTTTCTGTCGAGAACAGCCGAAAGAACGACCGGTTGCCGATCGTCGGCGGCGACGGCGATCTCGCCGGAAGAAGCGACAATCTGGGAGTGGCCGCCATAAACCAGAGCGCTGTCGGCTCCGCAGCGATTGGCCGCGATCACCGGAAGCTGATTTTCAATGGCCCGGGCCCGCAGCAGGACGTCCCAGTGAAGGAGGCGCGAGGCGGGCCACTGGGCGCTGACGATCAAGGCCTCGGCACCACGCAGGGTCAGGGCGCGGCAAAATTCCGGAAAACGCAGGTCATAACAGATGACCAGCCCCAGGGGGCCGACGCTGGTGGGGCATACCAGCCCCCGGCTCCCGCCGAGGAAAAAGCGGTCTTCGTGGTTGGGAACAAACAGATGAACTTTTTGATAAGCGCCCGCCAGGGTGCCGTCGCTGTCATGAACGTAAAGGGTGTTGCAGATACCTTCGGCGGTCGCTTCCGGCAGGGAACCGGCGATAACCATCTTCGCGGCGGCGGCGGCTTCCGCGACCTGTTCCAGTAACCGTGGCGTCCGGGCGGCATGTTCGGCCAGCCGGGCCGTGTCAAATCCCACCGACCACAATTCCGGGAGCACGGCCAGGGCGGCTTTATCCTCCGACAGCCGGCGAACCCCGTCCAGAACGCTGTTAAGGTTGGCCGCTTCATCGCCCAGGCGAACGTCAAACTGAACAATACCGGCCCGCAGTTCGTGATTTGCAGTCATCAGTCAGCCTATGAAATATCCGGGTTATCCGGCCCGCGCCACCGTCAACACCATTACCCGGGCGGCGCCGGCGGCGCGCAATACCCCGGCGCATTCATTAACCGTGGCGCCGGTGGTATAAACGTCATCAACCAGTAAAATCGTGCGGTCCCGGACCTGGTCCCTGACCCGGTCCCTGTCCCCGGATCGATGGCGGACCGTAAAAGCGCCCCGGACGTTTTCCCGCCGCTCTTTTTTGTTAAGCCTCGTCTGGGAACGGGTGGCCCGGGTTCGAACCAGCAGATCCCTTTTAATCCGGTCATCCGGGCGGTCAAGCTCCCACTCCCGCGCCAGCCGCGGCCATTGCCGAAGCAGCAGCCAGGCCTGGTTAAAGCCCCGCTGCCTTTGTTTGCCGGGATGCAGGGGCACCGGGATGATCCAGTCAAAATCAGTCAGATGATACCATTTAATCAGGCTCCGCAACAACAAGGCAGCCAGCGGCCGGGCCAGCTCGGTCCGGCCGCCGTATTTAAACATCTGGGTGGTGTTCATGAGGGATTGATCGTAGAGGCCGGCCGCCCGGGCGGCCTGAAATTGCCGGGGATGCCGGAGGCAGTCACCGCAAAGATGGTCCTCCGCCCGTTTGCTGACGAACATCCGACCGCATTGAACGCACAGGGGCGAACTGATCGGCGTAAAAGCGGCGGCACAGGCTTCGCACCAATAAGGCGCCATCAGGCCGTCCAGGGCCGTCCCTTCAATCGCCCGGGATTCTCTTGAACCGGGAACCGCCTCGCAGAGGTAGCAGCGGGAAGGATAAACCATTTCCACCAGGCTCCGTCCCATCCTGGTCAACCCCGGCTTTATCCAGCCTCCCCAGACTCCGCCCGCCGGAGGTTCAACCGGATACACCCGCCCGGGCCGGCAGGACTTAACCGGTTGCTGAAAGCCACTGGTCATAAAAAACCTTTTAAAATAAGGCGCGCTTTATTATTCTTACCAACCGATCATTTCCCAAGCCGATCGGCTATTTCCCGGCCAAAGGCCGAACAGGAAACTTCTTCGGCTCCCTGCATCTGGCGAGCCAGGTCATAGGTCACCTGGCCGGCCGCGATAGTTCGCTGCAACGCCGTCCGGACCAGGTCGGCGGCTTCTTTCCAGCCCATATAGTCCAGCATCATGGCGCCGGAAAGAATGAGCGAACCGGGATTGACCTTGTCCTGGCCGGCGTATTTCGGAGCGGTGCCGTGGGTGGCTTCAAAGACGGCGCAATCATCCCCGATATTGGCGCCGGGAGCCAGGCCCAGGCCACCGGCCTGCGCCGCCAGGGCGTCGGAAATATAATCTCCGTTCAAATTGGGACAGGCGATGACATCATATTCCTCCGGACGCAGCAGGATCTGCTGAAAAAGCATATCCGCGATGCGGTCTTTGATCAGAATTTTGCCTTCGGGAAGCCGGCCGTCATGACGCTCATACATCTCCGCTTCGGTAATGGTGACCTCGCCGAACAACTCCCGGGCGGCTTTATAACCCCAGGAGCAAAAGGCGCCTTCCGTGAATTTCATGATATTGCCCTTGTGCATCAGGGTGACGCTGGACAGATTCTTGTCCACGGCGTGAGCGATGGCCCGGGCCACCAGCCGGCGGGTGTTTTTTTCGCTGATGGGCTTGATGCCGATGCCCGCCTTCTCCGGCAGGACCGCCCCCATCTCATTGGTCAGAAAAGCGGCCACTTTATCGGCGGCCTCGCTGCCGGCCTCCCATTCAATCCCGGCGTAAACATCTTCGGTGTTTTCGCGGAACACCACCATGTCTATTTTTTCAGGTTTTTTCATGGGGCTGGGAATGGGGTCGATATATTTAACCGGACGGACGCAGGCATAAAGATCCAGCTCCTGACGGATGGAAACGTTCAGGCTGCGAATGCCCTCGCCCACCGGCGTGGTCAATGGTCCCTTGAGAGCGACCACGTATTCACGGATCGTCGCCAGGGTTTCTTCCGGCAGCCACTGGCCGATTTTTTCTTTGGCTTTTTCGCCGGCATAAACTTCCAGCCAGTCAATTTTCCGGTCTTCCCCGTAAGCGGCCGTCACGGCCGCGTCCAGCACCAGGCGGCAGGCCTGCCAGATATCCGGCCCGATCCCGTCCCCTTCGATAAAGGGAATAATGGGGTGATCAGGAACCTCCAGGTTTATCCGGCCGGTCGCCTGGCCGCCCTTTTGAATAATTTTTTCCGGTCCAGTCATATGAAATCCTTTCTTGTTTTTTCTGGTCTTTATTCATGTTTATAATCGCTGTCGAAAAACCTCGTACATGGCAATGCCGCCCGCCACGGAAACATTCAGGGAACTGACCGCGCCGGCCTGTGGAATAGCGGCCACAAAATCACAATGTCGCCTGACCAGCTGCCGCATTCCCTTTTCCTCGCCGCCGACCACCAGCGCCAGAGGTCCGGCCAGGTCGCTTTCATACAGGGTCTGCTGACCAGCCGCGTCCAGGCCAGCCACCCATATACCCTTTTTTTTGAAAAAGTCAATCGTCCGCACCAGGTTGGTCGCCCGGGCCAGGGTCAGAAATTCAATGGCTCCGGCGGAGGTCTTGGATACCGCCGGGGTGGGACCGACGGCGTTGTTTTTGGTAATGATTATTCCGTCCACCCCGACACAGGCCGCGGTTCTGGCCAGAGCGCCGAGATTGTGAGGATCCACCACCCCGTCTATTACCAATATAAAGGCGGGATATCCGGGCCGGCCGGCGGCCAGTACCTCCTCCGGCTCAACCAGGGGATAACCGCTGACCTCGGCGGCCAGGCCCTGATGACCGGTTGAACCGGCTATTTTATCAAGCCCGGCCGTGGTGAGGTACTCCACCGGCAGCCCGCCCTTCTCAGCCAGCCGGATGATCTGCTCCCGGCGACGATTGTGCTTCCGGGAATCAACGCAAAACAGTCTCTTGACCGTCCTGCGGCCGGCCTCCAGCGCCGCCCGAACCGGGTGGATTCCGTACAATACCTCACTGCCGGAAGGATCGGCCGTCATTTTTTTATAAACGCGTCTGTCAGTCATTGCCGTTGATAGCCGGCGATAATGGATATAAAGCGGCCGGTGGCCTCCTCCAGATCGTCATTTAAAAGAACATGGTCATAGCGGTGTTTCCGGGCCATTTCCGTTTCAGCCGCGATCAGTCTTTTCTCGATGTCAGCCGTTTTGTCCTGACCGCGTTTGAGGAGACGTTTTTTCAACTCCTCCAGGGAGGGCGGCAGAATAAAAATGCCGACACTGTCGTCAAAACGGGACAGAATCTGCTCTCCGCCCTGGACGTCGATATTCATGATAATATCATTACCCTCATCCAGACGGCTGTTGACGAAATCGGCCGAAGTACCGTAATAGTTGCCATGAACCCGGGCCCATTCCAGCCACTGGCCGGACTCGATGCCTCGCTTAAAGGTTTCCTCATCGATAAAGAAATAATCCTGACCGTGACGTTCCCCCTGGCGCGGCTGCCGGGTGGTATAGGAAACAGACCGGATCAGGTTGGGAAAATAATTGAGGGCGGTCCGGCAGAGGGTGGTTTTACCCGCCCCGGAAGGAGCCGACACGACGAACAGCTTTCCTCGCCGGTCCTTATTTTCCGACCTGTCTTCTGCTGCCATGTCGTGATCGTGATAATCAGTATTCATTCCGATAAAGATTAATCTTCTTCCGTGGGGGCACTGCTGGCGCCGTTAATCAAAGCAAATCGCTGGGAAATCGTCTCCGGATTGATGGCGGACAGGATGACATGATTGCTGGACATGACAATAACCGAGCGGGTTTTTCGGCCCTGGGTGGCGTCGACCAACCTCCCGGCCTGGCTGGCTTCATTCTTTATCCTTTTGACAGGCGCGGAATTAGGTGAAATGATGGCCACCACTGCTTCCGCCACGATGCGATTGCCGAAGCCGATGTTCAACAAATTCTGTTTCATGGTTTCTCCTGGGCGGGTTTACTCAATATTCTGCGCCTGTTCCCTTATTTTTTCCAGTTCGGTTTTAACCGCCACTACTTTTTCTGAAATATCCGGATTAACTGTTTTGGATCCCATGGTGTTGAATTCCCGGTTAAACTCCTGCAACAGAAAATTGAGCTTCCGGCCGCAGGGCTCGTCGGATGTCATGGCCGCCCTGAATTGGGCGATGTGGCTTTCCGCCCGGATAATCTCTTCGGAGATATCAGCCTTATCAGCGTAAAAGGCGGCTTCCTGGGCGATACGCGACTGATCCAGCTCCACCATATCACGGGTCAGGGAGGTGACGCGCTCCCGCAGACGCTGATAAATTTCTTCCACCAGGTTGGCACTTCGCGATTTAATATAAGCCACGGTAGCCTCGATCACTTCCAGCCGGGCCAGCAGGTCCGCCGCCAGCAACTCCCCTTCTTTCCGCCTCATGTCATCCAGGCTGATCAGAGCTCCTTCAATCGCCCCGGCTATGAGATCCCAGTCTTCATCAACCGGCTGATCCGGCTCCTCCCGCCGGATGACACCTTCGGCTTCCACCAGCATTGGCAGGGAAATGGGATCGTCCAGATCAAACAGGTCCCGCAGCCGTAATAAAGCCTGATAATAACTGTGAACGCGGGGCTCATCAACCACAAAATCGGCCCGGTCTCCACCCTGGGGGGCGCTCATCGTCAGGGTTACTTCCACCCGTCCCCGTTGAATCCGATTGTTAATCAGCTGCTTGAGATCCTTTTCACGCGGACGATATGAAACTGGCAGGCGCGGAATAATGTCCAGGTAGCGGCTGTTGTAGCTCCTGATTTCACAGGAGACTGTCAGTTCATTTTTCTGGACGGTTTTTTCAGCATAGGCGGTCATGCTCTTAATCATGGTAATACCCCGGGGTCACCCATTAGAGGGGGTGTCAGGTCTGGTTGTTATTGATTGCCGTTGAGCCGGCCTGGGCCAGGTCAACCAGATATCGTTTTCTTACCAGTAAAAGGAAACGGCGTATTTTCAGATCAGCGTAATCCGGATAAGTCCAGGGCAGCGCCTGGAAGTCCTGGTGCCGGTAAATCATTGTCAAATCAGCGTAGATCCGGTTGCCGATATAAATACGATGCGCGAAGTTTTTGCCGGTAGCCAGAACAAATCGCTCCCGGAGCAGGTAACCCGGATCAATATTGACCAGCCGGGCGCCCCTTTCCCGGTGCTCTTGTTCAATATCGTTGGTGGTCTGTTTCACCCGGGCCAGCTCATCCTGTTCAATAAGATCATGAAAGACAAACAAGCGCCGGAACAGCGGGGACCCGAATTCCCGGGTATAATAATCAGTATAATCAAAATCGAACCAGTCGCTGACCAGATCCAGGGGGCCGAATCGCGTCGTCAATTCCGCGGCGATTCCGGCGGCCAGGCTGGTGCGGGCCGTGAACATGCCGACTACCAGCTTGGCCGGGTCAGGCGGTCCGGGAATACTCATCTGCTTACCCTTGGGTGAAGTCCTCATGGCGGCCCGGGCCGACCCGGACCATTGGCGTCGGCTAATCTTCCAGCGGACTGGCTTCCTCGATCAACATAATGGGAATATCATCCCGGATTTCGTATTTCAGACGGCAATGCTGGCAGACAATCCAGTTGCCGCTGTCATCCAGGTGGATATCTTTTTTACACTTGGGGCAGGCTAATATATCAAGAAGCTCCTGCTTGATGGCCATAACCATTCTCCTTAATGAAAATTTATAGGACTTTTTTAAAAAGTATGATTGGGGACGGCCAGGGATGTTGAATTTTTACGTAGCCATTGCCGTCATTCATGCCTGTTTTATATCAAACCCGTCCGCCGCTTGCAAAAAGAATATAAGATAAAATAAAAACCACCGGCCTGGTCAAAGTTTAAATTGTATTTGAGCCCTGATTTTTTTCCGGGTCAGTGACCCGACAATTTATCTTGACAATAAGGTTGATTATGCTTGAAAATAAAAAAGGTCACCGTCGGTGACTAACCCGGATATCTTGCTCCCCATTTAAATGGAGGCCACCATGCCAGACCCGGACTTAAACAGCGCTACCGGCCCTTCACGCGACAGGCCTCCTGACCGGGAAACCCTGCAACGTGAAATCGAGTCTCTGACCGGCGATATCATCGTCAAACTCCTCAGCCGCGAATCCTCTCAGCAGCTTTTCCAGGCCATCGTCGAAAAAGTGCTGTCCGCCTGGGCCGGGACAAATCCGGCCAAACGGATACCGGCCGCCCTGCTGAAAAAAACCGTTCCCAGGATGAAGCCGCCGGCCGCGGAAACTGATCCATCCGGCCTGGCCGCGGATATCGGCGGCCTGCTCAAACTTCGCTGGCAGCTCCAGGCGGCCGCGAGACAGGACAATCCCCGGGCCGAAAGTGAACGCCTGACAGGCTTTCTCAGGGAGTTTCTGGAAAACACCGACTTTTCCGAATGGAAAGCCGCGGTAGAAGCCGGCCGGGAAAGCCGGATTAACCTGTTTCAGGAGATCAATCAGCTGCTGCCTGATTATCATGGCAAGATGCTGGCGATGCTGGCCGCCCTGCCCTCGTTGATCAGCGTCACCAGCCAGGGACTGGAAAATTTTTTTGAAACCCAGTTGGAAGTTCTGCCCCCGGACATGCTCTTTGAAATAAACGATGGCCTCAACGATTTGATCGACTGGCCGGAAGTCGGGCAAATGCTGAACGACTATCATGAACTGAGGGCCCGTCTTCATACCGGCAGCCTGCTGGCCGGCGACGATGACACCCCGGCCCTGCAGGAAATGCTGACCGGTATTCTGGACGATATCGCGACTACCCTGGACATGGACAAACTGGTGGCGTCCGGAGCCGGTAAAGCCGGAAACCGGGAAGCCCTTGAAAATGCCGTGGCCACGGTTATGACCGCTCGTCCCGAATTCGGCCGGGCCATCTGGCTTATCCGGATCAAGCGACTCAATGCCCGCATCCGCACGGCCGGCAACAGGCTCCGGAGTCTGACCGAGTACCCGGAGGAGTCTTTTGAAAAATTGCTTGGTGAATTTGAAAATTCCTTTGACAGCCTGGAACTGACCGACTTTGTTTCCGTCTGCCTGGAGCTGGTCAGCCGGATTCAGCAAGAACGACCTGATTTCTTTTCCGGCCTGCTGGAAACCATTCTGGCTGCCATCGATCCCGATGATCTGAACCTGACCTGGACACCACTTATCAATGAATTTTTCACCGCGGTCAAACCCGTGGCAGCGCCGTTGATGCCGGCCATAATCAATGGCATAAGCGATCTTTTAACCCCGGAACCAGGGCGGGATGAGATGGAATTAAAGGCCGCCCTGAACCGGCTGAACAGTACCTTAAGAGGACAGGAACTTGATTGAACAGTTTAAGGAAATATCATTAAATATTGAAAATTATTATATAAAAAAGTTTCTGTCATCCGGCGGAAAAATGATCGGATGCACTTATTCCCAGGTGCCCCTGCCGGAGGTATATCATGCCGCCGGCCTGCTCTGCATCCGGCTCCGGGCCAACAATATCAGCGCCACCACCATCGGGGATTCTTATTTCGGGCCGGTGGTGTGCAGCTTTCCCAAAAGCCTCCTGCAGATGGCCGGAGAAGGCTATTTCAAATGCCTGAGCGGGGTTGTCAACTCTTCTCTCTGTGATTCGCTGCGCCGCCTGGATGACTGCTGGCGCAAGGCCGCCGCTGACTATGACGATATTCTCCCGGAATTTCATGACTTTTTCGCGGTTCCGCATAAAAATTACGATTTTAACCGGGAATGGTTTACCGAGGAACTGCACCGCCACATTACGAAAATGGAAGAGTATTTTCAGGTCAGCCTGAGCCGGGAGGCCTTGCGCCAGTCCATCAGGCTTTACAATCAGGGCCGGCGCCTGCTGCGGCAATTTGATCAACTGCGGCAGCGGGAGGCCGTTCCGGTCACCGGCGCCGAGGCCCTGTCCGTGTTCATCGCGGCGGCGGCCATTCCCATGGAAGATTTCATCGAACTGATGACGTCGCTGCTCCGGGAGCTGGAAACGACCGATCGGGCCGTGCCGGGACACCGTTTATTTATCGTCGGCAGCGTCAATGACGATCCCGGACTTTTTGAAAGCATTGAAGCGGCCGGCGGGGTTATTGTCGGTGATATGATGTCGTTCGGATCCGGGTTTTATGGTAACATGATCAACGAGGACGGGGCAGATCCGGTGGCTGACCTGGCCCGGGGATACCTGGAAAACATTAATCACCCGAGAATGTTCGGAGAGTATCAGCGTCGTCTGGCCATTTTAAAAGAAAAAATCGCCGCCGCCCGGGCGGATGGAGTCATTTTGCAAAACATCCGCTTCTGCGACCTGCACGGCTGTGAAAACGGTATCTTTGAACGGGACCTGGAAGCCGCCGGCATACCCTGCCTGAAACTGGAACGGGAATACGGGCCCCTGGTGGAAACCGGCCGGGTCAAGATGCGGGCCCAGGCCTTCCTGGATCGCCTGTAATTAAAAAAACATATAAGGATTACCCTCCATGAGACCGGAACTGAAAGAATTTCACTATGACTGGCAACTGGCGGTAACCTTTAAAAACCTGGCGGCCTTGCTGGGCAATACCACCTCCGGAGAACGGGACGCCGTTTTCAGCATCCTGCCCCGGCGGACGACCACCTACAACCTGCTCAACCAGATCGGCGACGCCATGCTCTACCTGGTCGAAGCCACTCAGCAATGGCTGGAAGACCTGGTTTACGCCAAAGAACGCGGCAAAAAAGCGGTTTTAACCACTTATTGCTACCCGGTCGGTATCCTGCAGGCGTTTGACTGTGTTCCCGTCAACGCCGAAGTTCTGACCGCTTACGGCGGCCTGGTTTTTAACCGTGGACTGGGTGATTTCCTTGATTACTGCGTCGAAATCGGTATGACCGAAACCTCCTGCTCGGGTCAGCGGGGATCAATGGGAGCCTACCTGGCGGGACTGGGCACGGAACCGGATTTCTGCCTGGCCAATACCGCCGGCATCTGCGATTCCAACGCCAATTCCTTTCATTTCTTTACCTCTTATAAAGACATTCCCATGTACATGCACGACGCCCCGCCGCAGTTGTCGGGTGAACGGGCCACCCGCTATCATCGCCGGGATTTCCGGACCATGCTGACTTTCCTGGAAGCCCAAACCGGCAAAAAAGTCGATTGGGACCGGCTGCGGGAGGTGGTCCTTGAAATCAAGCGTCAGGATGACCTGATCAATGACATCCAGCAGCTGATGACCATGGTTCCCAGCCCGGTGCCGTCCCTGGCCACCCCCATTATCTACCTGCTCAAGTTCGGTTTTAACGGGGTCGCTTCCGCCACCCGGGTCCTGGAGGAATTGCTGCGGGTCTGCCTGGAAAACTATCAAAAAGGCCTGGCCGGCACCTCTTCGGGACGGGAAAAGGCCCGGTGCCTGACCAGCTACATTGATCACTACACCATGGATTTCCGGTTTTTCGGTTTCTTCAACGATCTTGATATCAGCATGATGGGCAGCATGCTGAACTATTTTTTCCCCGAAGGCGCGCCATACGCGGCCGGCCGGGAGGACCAGTGTTACCGGATGGATTTGTCCTCGGAAGAAAGCGTCATCGACAGCCTGGCGGACCAGCTGGCCCGGATGCCCATGATCAAACAGATCCGGGGACCTTATGACGCCCCGGAAATGTGGCTGGAGGATACTCTTTCCGCCTGTAAAATATACCGCCCGGACTGCACCATCTACCTGGGGACCCTGGGGTGTCGTAATACCTGGGGTATGGTCAAACCTTTTATCAGAGACCTGGAAGCGGCCGGTTATCCCTCTTACGCTCTTTTTGCCGACGCCTTTGACGACCGGGTCAAGAGCTGGGAAGCCTGCAAGGACGGCATCCTGGAATTTTTCGAAGTCCGGCAGATTCTGGAAAACGATAAAAATCGACGGGCAAAAATTCCCGGCTAACCCGGAAGAAAATTTATAATTTAAGAAGCAGGCCGGAAATATTACATACAATATTATGGGATATTGATAAAAACAGCTTTTACCGGAAGACTTCATGAGGTATTCAGGTTAAAAGCCCGCCCCATGTGAAAAAGAAAGGAAAAACACACCCATGGAACAGGTTCAAACGCGGAAAAAGACCAGGATATTCGCCGTCTGTGGCAAGGGGGGCGTTGGCAAAACCTCTTTGAGCGCCGTTATCGTAAAGTTGCTCTGTGAGAATAAACAGGCCCGGATACTGGCCATTGACGCTGATCCGGCGGTAGGCCTGGCCTCGGCTCTGGGAATGCCGGTGAAAAAAACCATTGACGACATCCGCACCTCCCTGATTGAACGGGTCAAGGCCGGTGAAAATTCCGATAAGGAAGCCATGCTGACCCTGCTTGATTACGAGGTCTTTGAAGCTATTTCAGAACAGGACAATCTAGGCCTGCTGGCTATTGGCCGGCCGGAAACAGAAGGCTGCTACTGCCGGGTCAATTATTTTTTAAAGGACATTATCAAGTCCACCGCCCATCACTTTGATTTCGTGGTTATTGACGGTGAAGCCGGCATTGAACAGATCAACCGGAGGGTGATGGAAACAGTCGATTACCTGGTGCTGGTTTCCGACGCCTCGGCCAAAGGACTCAACGTGGCCAAAGACATTGTGGAAGTATCCCGGGACGCGGTCAAATTTGAAAAAGCCATGCTGATCCTGAACCGGATCAGAAGCCCGGAAGAAGCCGAAAGAATAAGCGGTCGCACCGACCTGGCCATGGCCGGCTGGATTCCGGAAGACGAGCTGGTGCGGGAATTTGACATTGAAGGCCGCAGCATCCTGGAACTTCCGGAAACTGAAGCCATGGGGGCGGCGCGCCGGGCCTTGAACAGCTTTCAAGACTCGCGGGAGACACCATGACCGTTAAAAAAACATCGACTGAGGTGGTGGTAGTCGGTTCCGGTCCGGGCGGAGCCACGGTGGCCCGCGAGCTTACCCGGGCCGGCCGGAAAGTAATTATTCTGGAACGGGGCGGGCACAACCGTCCCCGCGGCCGGATGCATACTTTCATTAAATCCATGGGCGGCTATTTCGGCAGCCCGGGACGAGGCCTGCTGCTGACCCCGGACCTGCTGATGATGGTCCGGGCGATTACCGTTGGCGGCACGACCATGTTTTACACGGCCACGGCCTGGGATCCACCCTATGAAAAATGGCGGTCATTCGGTGTTGATCTTTCCCGGGAAGAAACCGAAAAAATCAAACAGGAACTCAAGATATCCCCCCTGCCCGATGACTGGATCGGACCGGCGGCCTCGGGAATAATGTCCTCGGCCCTTGAACTGGGATATGACTGGCATAAACTCCATAAGTTTATTGATACTTCCCGGGAACGTATCGACTGCATGGACACCTATTGCGGTGACCGGCACGGCACCAAGTGGGAAGCTTACCAGTGGATCATGACGGCTGTTGACGAAGGCGCCCGGCTGATGCCCCGGATGTACTGCGATGAAATCATGACTGACCACGGCACCGCCGTCGGCGTCCGGGCCATTGATCACCGGGGCCGCGTTCATGAAATCAGCGCCGAAGCGGTCGTGGTCTGTGCCGGCGGGGTGGGCTCCCCCACCCTGCTGCAACGCTCCGGCCTGGCCGAAGCCGGGCAAAAGTTTTTTTTCGATCCCTTTGTGGTCACCAGCGGTTACCTGGACCGCCCCACCCGGCCCGGTCGGGAACTGCCCATGACAACCGGAATGCACCTGAATGAAGAAGGCATCATGCTGACCGACATCACCAATCCCTGGTTCCAATCCCTGCTCTTCAGGGCGCTGGCCGGAAGACCGCGCCAGATATTCAAAAACAAAGGTCAGGCCAGTATCATGATCAAGGTCCGGGATGTCATGGACGGGTCCGTGGATATCGACGGCCGTATCAGCAAACCCCTGACCCAGCAGGACCGGCACAAATTAAACCGGGGCAAAATCCTGGCCCGGAGGATTCTGCGAAATCTGGGGGCCACGGACATCTGGAACGGCGCCCTGGGCGCGGCTCACCCCGGCGGCACCTGCCGCGTCGGGAAGGTGGTCGACGCCAACCTGGAAACCGGTCTCAATAAACTGTTCGTGTGTGATGGCAGTGTTATCCCCTTTGAATTCGGCCTGCCGCCGGTTTTGACCATTATCAGCCTGGGCCGGCGATTGTCGGGCCATCTCCTTAACAAGGTCCTTTAAACATTTCCGAACAGGTCTCAGCGCCGGTTTAACAGATCGCTTTCGGCCAGTCGGCGCAACAGACTTATGTGATCTTCCAGGTCGGAGTTGCTCTCAAAAGAAAGTCGCAGGGTGTAGTCTTTACCTTCAAAATTGGGAGGGGGGGCAAGGCGGGCTTTGGGACCCGGCCGGAGGGCTTTCACCCGCCGGTAAAAATCATCACCGGCCTTTGATATAGCCGGGTATCGTCGCCTGTCCAGGCAATCTTTCAGCCGGGCGGCGCGGTGAGCCCGGTCTCCGTCTGTTTCCGAAAGAATCCGGCTGATCTCTTTTTCGTCCAGCAACTGCCCGATGGTAATGCCTTCCCGGGCGGATATTTCCCTGATTCGGTGCGCCATCGCCCTTTGTTTATTCAGCCCCAGTTTCAGCTCCCGGAACAAACGGGCCAGACTGACAGCGGCCGGGTCTTCCAGCCCGGCAAGATCCACCGCCATGGCCAGCCCCAGGTTGCCCCGGCTGATTTCATCTATCACTTCCGGCGGCAGCTCGTAAATCATTTTCAACTTTTCCACCAGATCCAGATTGACCGACAAACCGACGTCGGCCGCTATCTGGCACAAAACCATGGGATCATGGAGGAAGCGGCCTAATTTTACCACGGCCCGGGACTGCTCGACGATATTCAGGGAACGTTGCCAGGCGTTGTCAGCGATGGCAATTTCCAGGCAATCCAGGGGGGCGGCCTTGTTTAGTGTCCGGCAGGGAAGACTTGACAGGCCCAGTTTTTCCGCGGCCCGCAGACGACGAAAACCGGTGACAACCTGCCAGGTGCCCGTGGAAAAGGTTGCCAGAACCGGCGGTGACAACAGACCGACCCTGGCGATGGACCGGGCTAAGGCTTCGGGGTCTTTGTCCTTGGTGGTGGTGATCCGGAAAGTAGTGTCTTCGGTCGCGATATCTGACAGCCGCGTCTGACGCTCTGCGAATAAAGCCCTGGTCATGACAGACTCAATCAACCAACATGTTTAAGGCTTCTTCATACTTGCGCTGTGTTATGGATATCACCTCTTCCGGCAAAGATGGCGCCGGCGGTGTCTTGTCCCAGTCAAGGGAAAGCAGATAATCCCGGACATACTGCTTGTCAAAGCTTAGTTGCGGGCCACCCGGAGCGTAAGACGACAACGGCCAGAAACGGGAAGAATCCGGGGTCAGAATCTCGTCAATCAGAATTAACTGACCGTCAACAAACCCGAATTCGAATTTGGTATCGGCGATGATAATACCCCGCTGCTTGGCGAGGTCCACGGCTTTTTCGTAAATGGCCAGGCTCAGCGACCGGGCCTGCTCCGCCGTCTCACGTCCAACCAGATCAACTGCTTCCTCAAAGGAAATATTGATATCATGATCACCGGCATCAGCCTTGGTGGAGGGTGTGAACAGGGGCTCGGACAGCCTGTCCGACTCCTGTAGTCCGGGCGGCAGACTGATACCACAGACCGTTCCGGACTCCAGGTAGCTTTTCCAGCCGGAACCGGAGATATACCCCCGGACAACGCACTCAATGCTCAGTGGTTCGGCCTTTTTTACCAGCATACTGCGACCTTCCAGGATGTCCTCCCAGGGCCGGCAGATATCAGGAAAATCCGACACCTCACCCGAAATGAGATGATTGCCGACGATATCCCGCATGACATCAAACCAGAACAGGGAAATTTTCGTTAAAACTTTTCCCTTGCCCGGAATGGGATCCGGCATAACCACGTCAAAAGCTGACAGCCGGTCGGTGGCGACGATAAGTAACTGCTGGCCTAGATCATAGACATCCCGGACTTTACCTCGTTTTAAAAGCGTCAGGTCGGGGAACGAGGTTTGATGCACAACTTGTTTATTCATATGCTGATACGTCTCCTGTGTGATTGTTATCCGCGTTGCCTTTCAAACTCTTCGATATATCCCTTGATGATTCTGCGGGCGTTCTTATCCGGATTGACAAACTCAATGCCGGCTTGGGCCCGATCATTTTCACCCTGCTTGGTATAGGTAATCTTACCGCGGACATCGGTTACGTCTTCGTCAAAGCCTATGGACAGGTAAACCGTGTATTCAGTTGGTATGGGCTGGTGGGTTTCCAGGAGGATCCCGCCCTCGCTGACATTAAGCGTGCGCCCCATACCCTGATGCATGGTTTCTCCGGTTTCATCCACGCAAAAATATGACAACAGATTCAGGGAATCAACACGGTGAAATTTTCTTTTCTGGGATGACATGAGTTGGCTCTCTATTTTTTTTGTTTTTTATTGTATTGCATGGCCAGTTTAGTGGTGGCCACGATAAAATTGGCTCGGTTTTCAATCATATTCATCATTGTTCCGGACATTCGCTCATATTCTTCCATGAGCTGGTCCACGTCCATTGGTTTCGTCTGCAGGTCGTCCGATCCGTACACAGCCGCTGATCCCGGTTCATGCCCGATATTCATGAAAGGCAATTTGCCTATGAAATCATTTTTTTTGAGCTGCCCCAGGACGAGGTCGTTTTCCGAACGTTCCTTGACGACATAAGCGCTGCCGCTGGTTATGGAAAAAAGACGGTTCTGCTTGTCTCCCTGCCTGATAATCGGTGACTTGGTCCTGTCCACCGGAGGAGATTTAAGCCTTTTCCCCTGACGGCCGGCCAGAACCAGGCGGTTGAGCTGCTGCATCCGCTTGTCCAGGCTGAGCATCAAATTTTTGAAATTAACTGAAAAAGAGGAATATTCCTGAGCCAGCCGCTGCCGATCAAGGACTCCCAGCTGCACCCGATCACTGGCTATCACCGTGGCACTGCGGACATCATTCTGAACTTCAAATGAAGAGATGCTGCCGATGAATGAGCCTGCCCCGATCTTGAGCAGTTTAAAAGTTTTTCCGCCTAACTCGACGCATATCTCAACTTCGCCTTCCAGAACAACCCACATCCAGGTACCATACCGTCCCTGATGGACAATGGGTTGCCCGGCGGAATATTCTTCCTCGGCCACAATGTCCATATAATCAATTAAAGGCCCCTTTATAACGGGCAACCCTTTGGCGGAACCATTTTTGTTGCCGGATTCAAAGGTGACGGCGCCTTTTACCTCTATCTCGTTGTCATCCAGTAGACGCAGCCCTTCCAGAATAATTTCCATGCGACTCTTCTTGATGGAATCTTTGACCGCGACCGATTCATTACTGAATTCAAATTCACCTTCAGTCCATCCAAAAAGGCTGTAGATCGCTTCCAGTCCCCGCTTGGAACCGGCTTCCGCTTCCACGGGGTTGCCTTCCCGGAAGTAAATTTGACCGGGCCTCTCAATATATTTACTGATAATACGCAGAACACCGGTGCTGCCATTGGAACCGATAATCTGGATCAGCTCACCGAGATTGAGATATTCAAGATCGCCCGAAAAAACAATCTGGCTTTTCATA
>JBKHHL010000113.1:0-8872 GCA_046539175.1 Desulfosudaceae bacterium | reverse complement strand
AACCGGCAGGTTTTGTTTGACACCCGGCCGCCTTTTTATCATACTGTGCCAGTTACCGGAGACGTGAACCTTCAGGAAAACAGCGGGGGGACTGGTGGACCAGCACAAAAAAATATCGGAAATAATGGAAGAATATCCCGGCCTGGCGCCGGGCATGGCCGCCTGCCTGGCCATAACCCGTCAAATCGGCAGGGACCCCGGTCTGGTTCTGCACGGCGGCGGCAATACTTCGGTCAAACTGATGGCTACCGACATATTTGGTAATGAACAGGAGGCGATTTTTGTCAAGGCCAGTGGCCGGGACATGGCCGGCATCGCTCCGGAAGGGTTTACCGGGCTGTGGCTGGAGCCGCTCCGGCGCCTGCGGAACCTGGAGCAATTGAGTGACGCGCAAATGATGAACCAGTTGACTCTCAACCGGCTGGATGCCGCCGCGTCGGCCCCGTCGGTGGAAGCCCTTTTGCACGCTTTTCTGCCCGACCGGTTCATCGTCCATACCCATGCCGACGCCATTCTGGCCCTGACCAACCGGGACAACGGCCGCGATCTCATCGGCCGGGTCCTTGGAAAAGATGTGATCGTGCTGGATTATGAAATGTCCGGCCTGCCCCTGGCGAAAAAAGCGGCCCGGGCCCGGGAGCGGCTGGCCGCCGCCGATACCATCGTGGTTCTCCAGCACGGTATTTTCACCCTGGGAGAAACGGCTGAGGCGGTTTATGAACGGATGCTGGAGCAGGTTGACCGGGCCGACCAGTGGCTGCGGGAAAACCAACCGGATCAGGCCGCGGCTTCTTCCGGCGCGGAATCCGGACCAGTCGATCTTTCCGGGCTGGCCCGGGTAACCCAGACCATCCGCGGCATCTGCGGTAACCCCGGTCACGCGGAGCTATCCGGTAACCCCCGGAGGCCGTCGTTTTTGATAGAAACCCGCTCTTCTCCCGGGCTGGTGGCCGCCTCCCTGGCCCCGGAAGCGCCGGCATGGTGCGATTCGGGCGTGCTCACCCCGGACCATGTTATCCGGACTAAAAATCAATATGTTTATATCGACCGGGTTCCCGCCGACGATTCCGCCCTGGCCGACTTGATCCGTGAAAAAGTGGCCCGATATCAGGAGCGCTATCAGCAGTACTTTTCCGCCCGGGCCGGGCTCCGGGATGATCTCCGGGACGACCCGGAGGCAGCTTCTCCCCGGGATTTATCCCCCCGTGTTTTCCTGATTGCCGGTCTGGGGCTGGCGGCCCTGGGAACTACCCCGGCGGAAGCCCGGGTAGCCGCTGATATCGCCGAGCGCACCATCCGGGTCAAGCGCCTGGTCGGCCGGGACAAATACCGGCCGATTTCAGAAGACCATGTTTTTGACATGGAATACTGGCCCTTGCAGCGCCAAAAAATCAGGCGGCCGTCCGAACGGCCGCTGGCCGGGAAAATAGCCCTGGTTACCGGCGCGGCCGGGGCTATTGGCTGCGGAATTGCCGAGCGCCTGCTGGCCGCCGGCGCGGCCGTGGTCGTCTCTGATATTGACCAAAGCGGCCTGGAAAAGGTGCGCGCCCTGCTGGCCGACAGGTATGGAGCCGAACGGGTCGCCCGGGTGGTGTTTGATGTGACAGACTGCGACCAGACCATCCATGCCCTGGAACAGGCCGGGCTGTTTTTTGGCGGCCTGGATATTCTGGTTCCCAATGCCGGAACCGCCTACGTGGCCACCATCGAAGACATTGATCCTGAGAAATTTCAAAAGGTTTTATCGGTAAACCTGATGGGCTGCTTTAACGCGATCAAGGCGGCGGTGCCGGTTTTTCGCCGCCAGGCCGGAGGCGGAGATATCATAGTTATCAGTTCCAAGAACGTCTTTGATCCCGGAGCCGCTTTTGGAGCCTACAGCGCCTCCAAGGCCGGCGCTCACCAGATCGCCCGGATCGCGGCCCTGGAGCTGGCTGAACTGGGCGTCCGGGTGAACATGGTCAATCCGGACGCGGTTTTCGGAGACGAGGCTGTTCCTTCCAAGCTCTGGGAAACTATCGGACCGGACCGGATGAAGGCCCGGGGGCTTGACCCGGAAGGATTGAAAGAATATTATCGGCAGCGTAATCTTTTAAAAGTATCGGTATATGCTGAACATGTCGGCAATGCCGTGGTCTTTTTCGCCAGCGGTCTGACCCCGACCACCGGGGCGACCCTGCCGGTGGACGGCGGCGTGGCCGCGGCCTTTCCCAGATAAGGCCGTAAGGAGCTTGCTCATGGATCTGCGTCACATCGCCCTGGTCTGCCGGTCGGAAGAGTCCAGCGACCGGTTTTACCGGGATCTGCTGGGTCTGGAAAAACAACCGGCCAAACAGGTGCCGGCCGACCTCATGAACGATATTTTCGGCCTGGCCATTGAGGCCACCATCATCAATTACGCCGGCCATGATCTCTGGTTTGAAATATTTATTGTCGACCTCATTGAAAAAACCCCGGTTTCCCACCACTGCCTGGCCGTGCCGGACAGGCCCGCCCTGCTGAAAAAATGCCGCTCCCTGAACATTGTCGTCCGGGAAATAACCAAACCGGACGGCTCCCTGCTGGTATTCATAGCGGATGATGATCATAACCAGTTTGAAATCAAGGAAACAGTTTAAAAAAGGAGAAATAGTATGCCAGACGCCGAAGACATCAAAGAAGGCAAAAATTATTTTATCGACCAGCCGCAGACCACGGAAGGTTTTTTCTTAAAAGGTTCCAATTCCCTGGACTGGGGCATGAAAAACCGGTTTTCCCGGATCTTCAATCCCGAATCCGGGCGCACCGTCATGCTGGCCATTGACCACGGTTATTTTCAGGGGCCGACCACCGGGCTGGAACGAATCGACGTCAATATCCTGCCCCTGGTGCCCTACGCCGACACACTCATGCTGACCCGGGGCATTCTCCGCAGCGTGGTGCCGCCCTCCCTGACCACTCCTATTGTGCTGCGGGCCTCCGGCGGAGCCAGCATCCTGAAGGAACTGTCCAATGAGGAAATCGCCGTGGATATCGAGGATTCCATCCGGCTGAACGTCTGCGCCATGGCGGTCCAGGTGTTTATAGGCGGGGAATACGAAAAAGAATCCATCCACAACATGACCCGCCTGATCGATATGGGCAACCGCTACGGCATTCCCACCCTGGCGGTAACCGCCGTGGGCAAGGATATGGCCCGTGACGCCCGTTATTTCAGGCTGGCCACCAGGATCTGCGCCGAACTGGGCGCCCAGTACATCAAGTCCTATTATATCGAAGAAGGTTTTGAAACCGTGACCGCCTCCTGCCCTGTCCCCATTGTCATGGCCGGCGGCAAGAAGATTCCGGAAAAAGACGCCCTGACCATGGCCTACAATGCCGTCCAGCAGGGCGCCGCCGGGGTGGATATGGGCCGCAATATTTTTCAGGCGGAAGCTCCGGTGGCCATGATCCAGGCGGTCAAGGCCGTGGTTCACAAAAACGAAACCCCGGACAAAGCTTTTGAGATGTACAACACCCTGAAAAACGAACAATGATGGATTTGTAAAAAGCTTTCCACCCCGCCGCGGCGGTGTTTTTGCGTAAAAGTAACTTTTGCCGTTTTAATCATACTTTTCTTTGCTCGCCCAAAGAAAAGTATGCAAAAGAAAGGGCGCCCCGCAGCTTGGCCTTCGGCTTCCCTCGCCGGACCGGTTTTTTCGGCGCGGGCAGAAACTCGCCTGTCCTTTGGTGCAGATGCGTTAGACCCCGTCTGCTCAGACAGTCTGCCCGCTTCTTCCGAAAAAACCGCCCCGACTCGGCTGCGCTGCAAGGGGCCGGGCAGGTGTTGCTGTTCAGTTGTTTCGGCAAACTGAAAACCTGGCAATAAAATGAAAAGTTGAATAAAATTGATATGTTTACAACAGATTGGCAGATTAAGTTCCTTGGAAGTCGAGATTTTCCTTATTGCGTCACCCCGGCGGAGGCCGGGGTCCAGTAAAATCGGATAGTTCTGGATTCCGGCCTTCGCCGGAATGACGAAGTTACGAAGCCGTCAAAAATGACTTTTCACGAAAACATAATCCAGAAAAATTGATTTTACGGAATGTGATAGGGGATAAATCCCGACTTTTTTGCGAAGTCATCAAAAAGGGGCCGGATATCGTTCATCCGGCCCGTTTGGCCCGGGCATCCTTGTGGCTGCCGGTAATTATCACCATCAAAGCCGGAGCCAGGATAAAATCGGCCAGCAGAGCGAACAGGATGGTGATGCCGGTAAAAATCCCGAAGCGAAAGGTATGGGACAGGGTGGCGAAGATGGTCACGAAGAAACCGCAGGAAAGAACAATGGTCGTAATCAGCAGGGCCCGCCCCACCCCGGTCATGGTCTGGTTGACGGCCGCGAAAGCGTTACCGCTTTTAAGATAGTATTTCCGGAAATTATAGATAAAGTGAACCGTGTCATCCACCACCAGCCCCATGGCGATACTGGCGATCATCAGTGAAGTCAGGTCCATGGGGACATCCAGCGCCCCCATGATCCCCAGCGTCAGGATTATCGGCAGAATATTGGGAATCATGGAAAAAAGACCGGTTTTAACATCCCCCACCAGCAGAATCATCATCACCGCGATAACCCCAAAGGCCAGAATATAACTTTTGGTCATGCTGCTCAGAGCCGCGGAAATTGTTCTGGCCATCAGGGCCGACATGCCGGTAATCTGAACGGTGGCCGTGTCCTGAAAAAGCCCGTCAACATAAGTCTTGACGCTGTTGATGAACTCATCCAGATAAACTGAATCCACCCAGTGGACCTTGGCGGTTACCCGGGTCCTGGAAAACTGGCTGTCCACGATCGTTTCCAGCTCTTCGGCCCCGGCGTTTTCAAAAAGCAGAAATTCCTGGGCGATGGTGTTGTAATCCCGGGGAATGGTATAAAAATCAGGATCGTTGTCGTGAAGGGCCTGGTTGGTTTCCTTGAGGATATGGTTGATGCTGGTTACCTTACCCACGGCGATATCAGGGAAACGCATGGTTTCCAGATCATGGGCCAGGCGTTCGATGCGATTGAGCATGACCGGTTCATAAAGGCCGTTTTCCCGGCCGGTGTCAATGATGATCTCGACATTGAGGGCGCCGTTGAGATGCCGGTCGATATAGTCAATGTCATTCCGGATGGGCAGGGTTTTCGGAAAATAGTTAACGACATGGTCCGAATACCGCAGGTTGAACATGAAATGGAAGCAAATCGCGAACAAGATCAGGCTGACGATGATAATCCGGACGGGATAGCGGGTGCTGAAACCGGCCGTCATTAAAAGCGTCCGGTCCATAAGGGTGCCGTCCTGGCTGGTTCGGCCGGGCTTGCGCCTGACCGGCACAAAGGCGATCAGGGCGGGCAGCATGGTAATGGTATAAAACAGGGCCAGGACGACCCCGGCCGCCGCGAACAGGCCCAGCTCGCCCATGGCGGTCAATTCGGCAAAAGAAAAAGACAACAGGGCCGCCGCCGTGGTCAGGGTGGTCAGGGTGACCGCCAGCCCGGAATGCCCCATGGCATAGGCAATAGCGTCGGCCTTGCCCTGCCCCTCATCCACCTGCCTGTAGAAAATAGACAGAATATGAACGGAATCTGCCACGCCCACGCACAGCAGAAAGGCCGGCAGCACGGTAGTGGTCATCTTGACGGGTACTCCGAACCAGCCCATTAAGCCCAGGGCTGAAAACGAGGCGGCGTTAACCACTATCTGCGGCAGAATAACGCCGGAGGCCCGGCGAAACAGAACAGCCAGAAAGATCATGGCCACGATAAAACTGAGCAGGAAGCAGAGGCGGAGGTCCTTCATGGTATATTTATTGAACACCGACATAACCGCCGGCGCGCCGGCGTAAGCCATGGCAAAATCCGGTTTTTCGTATTCCTCGACGATGGAGTTTACCGCCGCGACCAGCTCTTCGCTCTCTTTTTCCGAGAGGTAATGGGGTTTTTCCGCGGGGGCAATCTCGCCGGCAAAGGAATCATCACCAAAATCAGCCAGGGCGTCTTCGGTCTCGGCCGCCCGGGTTTGATAGACGTTTGGTTTGACGACCACGGCGGTGGTACGGCCGTCCGCGGAAATAATCTGATCAAGAAAAGCGGGATTGTTCATGACCTGCTGCTTCAAGCGGTCAAAATCGACCGACCGTTCCCGCGGCCATCTTTCCAGCAGGTCCTCCACAATCAACCGGTCATCTTCGCCCCGGGTGTTTCTGGCGTTGATGAGGCTGGTGACTTCGTCCACGTATGGCACCCGCTCTTCCAGGTCCCGGTGCAGAGACCGGAGCCGCGTAAAAAAATCCTCGGAAAAGAGATTTTCGGCGGTAATGGCGATAACAATCATCCGGTCCTGGCCGAACTGATCCCGGAACTGGTTGTAAACTATTTTACTGGGATCCGAGTCGCGCAAAAGCGCCTCGGAGTTGGTATCCACCGTCAGGGCGGGCAGTTTATACAGGATGGCGCCGATCACCAGGAAAACCAGCAGCAGAGTTTTGACGCGATGGGCATAAAGGAGGCGGGCGTAATCTTCGAAAAATAATTCAATGCGGGCTTTAATACCGGACATGGGCAGGGCCGCCTTTCTTACGGAACGGTTCGCTTTTTACCAGTTGTAAATTTTTTACCTGTTTATAAAGTACCTCGCGTTATAAATAAAGTAAAATCATGATGGTCTCGTAAAAAGTCGAGATTTACCATACTTCGTCACCCCGGCGGAGGCCGGGGTTCAGTAAAATCAAATAGTTCTGGATTCCGGCCTTCGCCGGAATGACGAGGTAGGGACTTTTTACGAAGCCGTCAAATCATGCCCAATCCGAATATTGGATATGTAAATCCCGTCAGCCCGCGGCCGGCCCGCTGCTGGTGCTGTTACCGGGAAAATGGGGGCAGGCTTTCAGGCAGGCAAAACAGGACACCCCGTAACTGGCGAAAAAACTCAGCGCGAACAGGTCCATCTGGCGCGTCAGAAAGCGGCTTTTACCGACCAGCCAGCGCAGCATCAATAACACCCGCTGCGGCGGCATGAGGCTGTTTTCGATGCAGTTGCCCATGCATTTCATTTTATCAATGCCGTTTTCGGACAAGGCTCCCACCGGGCAGGCATCAATACAATTTCGACATTTATCCGGGCACAGGCGGGGGAAGTCGCCCGGACCATCCGGCGGCAATTCCAGAGAGGTTATCAATCCGCCCAGGCGGAGGATATTGCCCGCGCGGGGGTGGATCAACAGCGTGTTTTTCCCCATTTTCCCCAACCCGGCGGCCACGGCCGCGTGCTTCAGGCTGACCAGGCCTCGCGGTTCTCCCTTATGGAATCGCAGAGGACTGTAAGCGGGAATCGGCAGGGCCTGGTATCCCGCCTCTTCCAGCATCAGGCAGACGGTGTTAACGGCCTCGTTGGTAGCCTGATAATAGGTATGGAAAGAACTGGTATAAAAGGAGTAGAGCCGGTCATTGCGCGGTGTTTCAAAAATGGACAGAGGCAAAGGTTTGGCGCAGATTATGACCGAGCGGGCTCCGGGCAGCAGATCCTCCGGGCGGAATCCCTCCGGAGCCGTGTTATTAAGGTGGTCCGCCGCGGCGACGCCCCACCGGGGTATGTCTTTTTTGTCAAAGCAGCCGGTAATGGTATTTATCATTGCTGAAGACATAAAATTGTTCCTCCCGGGCTGTTATTTTATTAATAATTAGTGTCCATCCATTTGACATGGATGGCACGATCTGGTGTTTCCAATCCAGAAATGTGAATTTTTCCGCAAGGTCAAGGAAAACAAGGGGTTGCGCGGAGGCGTACTGGACGTACGCCGCACAAGCAACTCCGCAGTTTGACGTAGAGATTGCGGAAAAAGGCCATTTATGGATGGAAACTAATTATGATGTTTTCGTAAAAAGTCCAAATTGGGACGGCAAAGTAAAAAGTCCAAGATCAAGGCTTGCGCAATCACGAAGAATGCAGCGTACTTAACGTACGTGAAATTCTGAGTGATTGCGCGTAACGCAGATATTTGGACTTTTTACGAAGCCGTCAATTATCTTTCCAGGACATCCACTCCTTCGACCTCAGCAAACAACCAGTCACCCTCTTCCTTTTCAAGAATAAAAACAAGTTGATGAACTTCCTGCGCAGGCGCGCCGTCCCTGGCGGCGGCTTCCAGAAGAGCGGTGACGTCAACCCTGGACCTGTCCTCCTCCGGAAAATCGATCTCGAAATCATAAAAATCAAGGGACAGAACCCGGTATCGGGATCGCGCTGTCATGACCCATTGCTGGACCTTGTCCCTGGTAAAAGTTCTGGTAATATCGTAGGCGGGGATGTCGACCCGGCCTGTTTCCGCGAACATATTACTGACGTGCCGGGCTTTGGCGGCGCTCAGCAAGTCATTCTCATCGTCTTCTTTGGCCATGTGCCCGGCCAGCTTATCAAAACGAGCCTTGATAACGGCGGCCTCGCTTTTAAAAAACACCATAAAAGCGATAATTCCGGCCAGAGCCATAACGGTGACTATTAACATCTTTTTTAATTGCGGCATGATATTATTCCTCCCTTTACGGGCTGCTGAGAGGACCGGCGATAACCCGATATACCCCTGATAAAAAAGCGGAATGGCATCATTGTTTATAAAGGTTGACTGGCGCCTTGAGACCACGTAAAATATTAACTATTCCCCAGATACGGCTGTTTTCTGTCATAATGAAAATTAGCATCAACCAGGAGAAAAAAAAATAAAAAAGCCGTTATTGGCGGTTCGCCTCCCGCCGGCCTTTATTTATACCCTAAATACAAAATGATAATTTGTAATTTTAAAATTAGCGCTAAATGTAGTACAAGTAAACGAAATAATTTAAGAAAATGACGGCTTCGTAAAAAGTCCAAAT
>JBKHHL010000112.1:0-8874 GCA_046539175.1 Desulfosudaceae bacterium | reverse complement strand
TAAATGATGCAATAAAGTAATGATTTTCAAAAAATTTCATGAAATATCCGGGCTAAGTAAATAGAGCGATGGTGACGCTGGTCGGCGGGCTTCCGCCCTTCGACCAGCGTCACTTTTCCTGAGACCTCAACCATATTCGATGAAGGGCTTCCCATGACGATCCTGCCGCGATTTTCCAGCCGACGCCCTTTCTGGGTCTGGCTCATCGTCCTGTTCTACGGTTTCAGCGGTATGGCCGGATTGCTCTCCCTGATAGGCCTGCTTAACGCGCCGGCCACCATTCATCCCGAAGAACTGGCCGCGCTCAAACGAGCCGCCCTGGCCTGGAGCCTGGGCGGTCTTCTCCCGGCCGCCAACCTGGTCGGCAGCATCCTGCTGTTTAAACTGCATCGCTACGCTTTTTATCTTTTTTGCGGAACTTTTCTGGTCAACCTGGGGAATATGGCGGGTCACTTTGTTTTCGGCGGAGCGGCCGCCCGGCTGAACAGCGGCAGCGGCCTGGCCGGAGTGATCATCGGCATGGGGGTGACCCTGGTGGTCTGTGCCTACCTGTACAAATTAAAGAAGACCGGGATTCTGACCTGAACAAAAAACCTGCCGTCCCGCGGCTTCGTGAATATACCGGCGTAGCCGGGCTGGTCCCCGGTCGCGCCGGACATCATTGCCATCACTTGTTTTCTTTTTCGAACCGCCGCAACGACCTTAAAATGCTCAGGGGGCTGGCCCCGACTGACAGGGCTTCGATTTCGGACAGACGTTGAGAGTCTTTTTCAAATTTTTTCTTAAGCCGGGCCTGGTAAGCATCTTTTAATATGCTCAACAGATTTTCAAAATCGTAGGGTTTTTCCAGGTAGCCGAAAGCCCCCAGCTTGGTGCACTCCACGGCGGAGTCAATGGAAGCGTAACCGGTCAGCATAACAGCTTCCAGAAAAGGATTGTTCTCCTTCAAAATTTTCAGCAGCTCCTTACCGTCCATGCCGGGCATGTTCAGGTCCAGGATGGCCACGTCAAAAGAGCCCTTCTGGGCCGTGGCTACGGCCTGCTGTCCGTCTCCGGCCGTGGTCACGTTAAAATCCTTGAGACCCAACCGTTCGGCAATGGTATTTAAAAACTTTTCATCATCATCAACGATCAACAGTTTTATAGGTTGCGTGTTTTCCATAGACACCCCCATTTTTTTAAGTTTGCGCCATAAGGAAGCCCGGTTAATGCCGAGAATCCTGGAAGCCTCGCTCTTATTGCCGTTTGTCGCCCGTACCACCTTCTCGATATATTGTTCCTCAAGCTCCGCCAGGGTAACCAGCTCGTCCTTATCGGCGTAGCCGGCAGTATCCCTGGTTGGCGTCAACCGATCGGGCAAATGGTCCGGGGTGATCAACTCCTCTTCACACATAATGACGGCATGCCTGATGACATTTTCAAGCTCCGCCACATTTCCGGGAAAGGAATATTCCGACAGCAGGCTCAATACTTCATCCGATATCTGTTTAACGTTTTTGTCAAGTTCTTTCCGATACAAATCCAGAAAATAATGGCTTAACAGCGGGATATCGGCTTTCCGCTCCCGCAGCGAGGGGATATGAATGGTGCAGGCGCTGAGGCGCTGATAAAGTTCCCGCCCAAAGGTGCCGGCGGCTATGTTATCGGCCAGGGAAAGATCGGCGGCGGCCAGCAGCCTGACGTCCAGCATCCGCTGACCGCCGCCCTCGCCGTACATAAGTCCTTGCTCCAGACGCTGCCGCAGCCCGTCCTGGATAGAAGCGGGAGCATTGCCAAGTTCCTCCAGGAGAATGGTACCGCCGGAGGCGGTTTCAAAAATACTCTGACGGGGGCTATAGGGATGAGATCGCCCTGGCTGGCCTTCGGCAAACAACTCTTCTCCGAGAAGTTCTTCGTCAAACGAACCGCAGGTTACCGGAATAAAAGGTTGAGCGTGACGCGGGCTGAGACGGTGAATCGTTTCCGCGACCAGTTTCTTGCCGGAGCCGTCTTCCCCGATCAGCAGCACCGAGCATTCCAGGGGGGCCACTTTCCTGATTTCGGCTTTTAATTGCAGCATAACCGGAGACTCGCCAATCAACCGGGTCATCAATAGCCGCCGGGAAAAAGATGACTCCCGGCCGGATAAGGACGGCCTGTCTTCCGGCGGCGAACCATAGCGGCCCTCCTCCCCGGTTTCGTCCTGTTCCTCCGCGGCGCCCCCGGCCCGGGCATAGCCGTCTTGCCGACCCTGCCGGGTATTAATAATAATCATTTCGTTGCTGGCGCTGATCTGCCGGATAAAACCCCAGAAATCATTCATCCTGTCTTTTTCAAAATAATCGGCGTCAAGAGCCGTGGCCGCCTCCTTAAGCTTGTCGTTGCCGAATCCGGTCAACAACACCGTCCGCATGACCGGAGAGACTTCTCTCAGCTTGGTTATGGTGGTCAGACCGTCCATGCCCGGCATGCGCTGATCCACTATGGCCAGGTCAACCCGGTTGGACCGGGCGATGCCAAGAGCTTCTTCCCCGCTGGCGGCCGGCAGAGCGGTAAAGCCCTTCAGGCGAATGCGTTCGGAAATGGAATCCAGAAACTTTTTTTCGTCATCCACCAGCAGCACGGTTATTTTATCTTCGGCGGCCATATCCAATACCTGCGTGTCCTGACTGAGAACTTCATCCCGAACCGGACCCTCCCGGAAACAAAGACTGACGGCTTCGTAATAGTCGGGGTTCACCATATTTCGTCACCCCCGCGAGACCGGGGGCCGGTAATAATTTTTCTGGATTCCGGCTTTCGCCGGAACGACGAGGTAAGTACTTTTTACGAAATTGCCGTGAAAAAAGGCGCAAAAGCCCTGGCGTTAATAATTCCCCGCCTGAACCCGGGAACCCGGAGACGGGGATGTTCACCAGAGGCGGCTCTGCGCCCGGTTCCAACATTGACCACAACTTTTTACGAAGCCAACATCATTTCTTGCCGGATTTATCTTTATCCGAAGATCCGGAATAAAGAGCGCCTTTCATGGTGGCGTCCACCATGCTGCCTTCGAGGTTGGACTGAAGCCGTTTCATGAAATTCCAGAAGCCACCCATGGCGTCTTTTTCAAAATAAGAGGCATTGAGGGCTTCCGCGGCTTCCTGAACTTTTTCATCCCCGAACCCGGTCAGCAACACCGTATTGATGTCAGGATGGATTTCCTTTAACTTGGTAATGGTCACCAGTCCGTCCATGTCCGGCATCTTCAGGTCCACCACCGCCGCGTAAATATCATGCTGGCGGGCGATCTCCAGGGCCTCCCGGCCGCTGTTGGCCATGAAAGGCTCAAACCCTTTGAGACGGATGCGATCGGCAATGGCGTCCAGAAATTTCTGCTCGTCATCGACCAGCAGCACGTTCAGGGTTTTGCGGCCGATTCCCTTAACAAATTCCCAGAACCCGCCCATGGCGTCTTTTTCAAAATAATGGGCGTCCAGGGCCTCGGCCGCCTCCCGGCTCTTGGCGTCTCCAAACCCGGTCAACAGAACGGTTTTAAGGCCGGGCTGGATCTTCTTTAAGCGGCTGATCGTTTCCAGGCCGTCCATGTCCGGCATTTTCAAATCCACCACCGCCGCCTGGATCTCATTTTTTTCGGCGATATCGATCGCTTCCTGGCCACTGGCGGCCAGGAGGGGCTCAAACCCCTTCAGCCGGAACCGCTCCGCTATCGAATCCAGAAATTTTTTCTCATCATCGACCAACAGTATATTCATTTTTTCTGTCATGGTATTGATCCTTTACCCAATCTAAGTTTAGTGACCACCCGTTCCCAGGAAACCGGAAGCGGCCAGGCTCAGCACCAGCACCTCCAGAACACAGATAGTGAAATAGATCCAGTCTTTCTGTTTTTTGTAGCCGACGATTAAAAACAGATAGCAAAAGATCGTCAGCACCGCCAGCAGGCCCATACCGATAAAATTCATGAAATCGCCCTTGCCCAGCAGCGCGACCCAGCCCCAGCCATGGGGCGAATCGGTAATATGTAAAAACTCGTTAACTCCTTTACCCCAGTTCTGGGTTACCAGGGATATATCCACGTGGGGCTCGATTATGCCGAAAACATAAAGAAAATATGTAATGGTCATAATCACGATACCTCCCCAGGCACCGATAAAAAGGATATTGGCATACTGGATCTGCTCCGGCATGAGGGGCAGAGGCTCATGGTTGTTGGATTGTTGTTCGTTCATAACCACCACTCCTTGCTATTCAATGCTGTTATAAATCAATTTTAAACAGGGTTCATACAGAAATCAACCATTTATGACTGGACCTCTTTAACCGAGTAAGCCCAGGCCAAGACCCTTGTCGATTGACTTTAACCCCGCGAAAAAGAGCACCCCGATGACCATATACCGGATAAAAACCGGCTTGGCCACGCTTAAGATCCTGACCCCGACAATCGATCCCAGCATCAGCCCGATAATAGAGGGAATGGCCATGAGCGGAATAACACACCCCTTATTTAAATAAATCCAGGCGGCGGAAGTGTCGGTAATGGACAGCAGGAACTTGCTGGTGGCCACCGATATTTTCAACGGCGCGCCCATGACCAGGTTGAGCACCGGCACATTGGCCCAGCCCGCGCCCAGCCCGAACATGCCCGCGATAAGCCCGATAAATATAAACAGGATCAAGCCCAGAAGCGTCCGGTGAGTTTTCCAGGGAACCTGCTCGCCGTTGGATTCATCCAGGTAAATTCCCTGCAGACCCAGGGCGTGGCCGATGGCGTCCTGCTTGGTCACCAGCGGTTTTTCCGAATTCTTGGAGACCAGCAATAAAACGGCGATGCCGAAAATCGTTACTCCCAGCAGCACCTGGATGATATCGGGATTCAGCCGGGACAGGTACAAGCCCAGCATGGCGCCCATGATGGAAAAGGTGGAAGCTACCAGGGCCACGGGAATGGCCAGACGCAGGCTGGCCATGTTGCGCCGCAACAGGCCGGGACCGGCCGCCAGCGCTCCGGCCAGGGCCACCATCAGACCGGTGCCACGCACAAAATCCAGGTGAAAGGGGAAAAAGCCGCTGACCAGCGGCACGTACAGCACCCCGCCGCCGACTCCCGCCAGAACAGCGATAACACCCAGAACGAAACAAAAAAAGAACAGAACGGTAGGCCAGAACCACCAGGCATGGACGGTCCCCGCGGCAGCCGACTCCTCGGCCGCCAGGGCGGTCAGGGGATGGGTCAGCACCATCACCAGCAGCGATACCAGGATAAAACGCCATTTTGCTTGAAATTGTGAGACCATTGGCAGTAGACTCCTTTTGAATTGGTTTTTAAAATGATATATTTATTTGCGTGTTGTAAAATAAAAAAATTATGAATAAAATGTTTACAAATGAAACATTAAATGTTTTATTGTTTCAAAATTAACTTGTCAATACTTTTTTTGTTGCATAATTAAACACATGAAAATTTTAGTAGTTGACGACGAAAAAAAGATCGCCGACGTTTTGGCAGAACGCCTGACCATCCGCGGCTTTGATGCCACCCCGGTTTATGACGGCAATTCCGCGCTGGAACGCCTGAAATCCGAAAACAACATTGAAGCCATGATTTTAGATCTGCGCCTGCCGGACATAGACGGCATTGAAGTACTCAGGCAGACCCGGCAGTCATACCCGCGGATAAAAGTGGCCATTTTGTCCGGTCACGCCAGTGACCTGGATTTCAGGACCTGCCTCGACCTGGGCGCTGTCGCCTGTTTCCAGAAACCGGCTGATATATCCGAAATCATCAAAATTTTTAAAAATCCGGAAGTGGCCTGAAAATGACACCCAGAAACACGCTGGCCCTGTTTTTGCCAAGATTTTTAAAACCCCGGAAAAGCCGGCCGGCCAATACCTATCTCTTTAATTACAAGAAGGTCTGGCTGATCTCCTTTGTTTTGATGATTATCGTCTGCCTGCTACCACTGACCATTTTCCTGATTGTAAACTCCCGCTTATCCCATAAGGCCATTGAGAATGAGAGCCACCTCCACACCCTGCGGCTGACCTCCAACGCCCGCCGTACCGCCACCTATTTTTTCGAAGAACGCATGGACGCGCTGCAATACATCATCCAGAATGAGGACTACCAGACTCTGACCAGCCAGGAAAAACTGACCGGTATTCTGGAGAATCTTAAAATGGGCTTCGGCGGTTTTCTCGACCTGGGTGTTATTACCAGCAACGGCGTCCAGGTCAATTACGCCGGTCCCTTTGACCTGACCGGCAAGCAATACCGCGATCAGAAATGGTTTAAAAACTGCGTTGAACAGGGCTTTTACCTGAGCGACGTATTCATGGGATATCGCCAGGAACCGCACATGATCGTGGCCGTCAAATCACAAGACGGAAATGGTGATTTTTATATTCTACGGGCTACCCTGGACATTCAGAGGGTAATTCGCATATTTTCATCCCTGGAACTGGTCAAAAAAAGCGACGCCTTTATCTGCAACCGCCAGGGACGCCTGCAGACCCCGTCCAAATATTACGGCGACGTGCTGGACAAGATCGACCTGGCCGTGCCGCCCTATTCTTCCCAGTCCCGGGTGTACGAAGCCACCGATATCGACGGCAAACCCATCCTGATCGGCTATGCCTATCTTGAAAACTCCCCCTATATTCTGATGGTGATCAAGCGCAGCCGGGAAATTATGAAGGGGTGGTACGAACTGCAGCAGGAGATGATCTGGTTTTACCTGGTCAGTGCCCTGACTGTTTTTATTGTTATCCTGTGTATTGTCACTTTTATGGTTAACAAAATTTATGACGCCGACCAGACCCGCCTGAAGGCCATGGAACGCCTGGAGGGATCCAGCCGGCTCATCTCCATCGGACGGCTGGCGGCCGGGGTGGCTCACGAGATTAATAACCCCCTGGCGGTCATTAATGAAAACGCCGGGCTGATCAGGGATATGTTCAGCCTGAAACAGGAATACCAGGACGATCCCCGCTTGCTGGAACTGATTGACGACGTCCTGGAGTCCGTCGCCCGCTGTGGCGCGATTACAAAGCAGTTGCTGGGATTCGCCAGGCATTTCAAGCCCAGTATCCATCCGGTTGATTTAAAGCAGACCATTCAGCAGGTATTGTCTTTTTTCAAAAAAGAAGCCTCTTACCGGGGCATATCCGTGAATGTCGATATTCCCGACGACCTGCCGACCATTAATTCCGACTCCGGCAGTCTTCAGCAGGTCTTTTTCAACCTCATCACCAACGCTTTCCAGGCCATCAACGAAAAAGAACAGGAACAGGGAACCATCACCATCACCGCCAGTCTCCCGGATGAGGAACACGTGGCCGTGAAAATCAAGGACTCCGGCTGCGGTATTTCCGAAGAGGGCCAGAAAAAAATATTTGAGCCGTTTTTTACCACCAAGAGCATGAACGGCGGCACCGGCCTGGGCTTATCAATTATATACGGCATTCTCAAGAAGTTGAATGGTGACATTACGGTTCGCAGCAAAGTAGGCAAGGGGACCACCTTTACCGTTATCTTACCAATAAACCTGGAAGGGGAGATCCAAAGTGAAAGTTCTGCTGGTTGATGATGAAAAAAAATTCGTATCCTGCCTGGCCGAACGCCTCTCCATGAGGGGGGTTACAGCGGACTGGGCCACGACCTGCAAGGAAGCGCTCTCAAAATCGGACGCGGAACACTACGACGTGGCGGTGCTGGACGTGAAAATGCCGCACATGAGCGGGATTGAACTGAAAAAACAGATGGAAGCCGCCAACCCGGACATGAAATTTATTTTCGTGACCGGTCATGGCTCCGAAGACTCTTATCGCGCCGGCAGCCAGGAAGCCTCCTTCTATATAATCAAACCGTTTGACATCGACACCCTGATTGAAAAAATCAAGGAATTAGAGGCGGAATAGCCGTCCGGGAGCAGATTATGGGCAAGGGAACAGAAACTATCGCCTCCGAAGGACTGTTGTTTTTTTCAAAAACGAATCGGCTGATTTCCCATGAATTGAAAAACGTGCTGGCTATCATTTCCGAGACCCTGGGTCTGATTGAGGAATTATCAGCCCTGGCCAAAGAAGGCGGTGATTTACCTCCCGGTAAGATAAAATCCCTGAGCGAAAGCGTTTTGGAAGAAATAGACCGGGCCAACCGGATCGTCCGTCACATGAACACCTTCGCTCATCAGATTGACAATTTCCTGGAAGAAGTCGATATCAGCCAGACAGTGCCGCTGATTATTGATCTGGCCGGGCTGGATGCCAACGTCAAGAAAATAACCTTTGAAATCGGGCCGGCCACCCCCGTCCAGGTACAGACCAGTCCCTTTTTTCTGAACAACTTGATTTTTCAGTTTATCCGGGGATACGCCGGGCAGACCGCCCCGGCCTCGAACATCACGGTCGGGTTTGAAACCGGGGAAGACTCCGCTGAAATTATTTTCTCCGGTTTACAGGCGGAACTGATGGATAATTTCCCCACCTCGTCGCAGGAGTTTCTGGCCGATATCCTCAAGGCCCGGTTGAGCCTTGAGGGGGAAAACACCATTCTCAAAATCAAGATACCGAAATTATTAGAGGAAAGCCCCTTAAAAAGTTTTTAACAATACCCTTGCCATGTTATTTGATTAGCGTTATACCATAGTTAAATTTTTAACGGCAGCAGTCCGGAAAGCCTGCTAACCCGGATATTTCATGAATTTTTTCGACTATAGTTGTTTAACCAATAAACTTCAAATGGTTATTGATAATTTTTGACTTTTAAAAAATACAAATTGTCATTGGCCGTTTATGAAATTTTAACCATTTAGTTGTCGAAAAAATTCATGAAATAACCGGGCTAAACGTGAGTGCTGAAAATATATTTAAAGCGGAAAAAGGAATGAAGGC
>JBKHHL010000111.1:0-8965 GCA_046539175.1 Desulfosudaceae bacterium | reverse complement strand
TGTGCCACACTCCTTCGGGAAGACGTTCCATATTTTACTCCTGATGAAATTTTTTGATATAAAATGATTTTATCCCGCAAATCCAAAATGACAATAGTTTTTGGCCGTGTCTGTCACGTGCCGGGCAGGTCGATAATCGACTCGAGGCTGGCGATGCTTGTTTCCAGAAACACCTCCGGATCGATGGAGAGGTGAATGGCTTCGGCCGGGCAGGCGGACACGCAGCGGCCGCAGCCCCGGCAGTCGTCGGAAATAACGGCTCGGTCGGCCTCCATACTGATGGCGTTGGCAAAGCAGATGTGGCTGTCCACGCAATGGCCGCAGCCCAGGCAGTTGTCGCCCACCTGAACCGTCACGCCCGGAGCGCGGACCAGTTTTTCGCTTAAATTAAGGGCCGCGTACGGCAAGCTCCGGGTGATGCAGCAGCAGGGGCAGCAGTTGCAGATGGTCAGCAGCTTTTCCCCGGGGCCGATGCCCAGCCACTGCGTGTCCAGTTTGCTTTTGCCGATAAAATGGATCAGGCCGTGCTCTTCGCAGCGGCGGATATGCGCCCGGGCTTCTTCTTTTGAGACTGGCCGGCCCCAGTCGGGATTGATATTCCGGGTGGCCTCGCCCATGAAAAGGCACCCCAGGTCGACAGGATAGTCGGCGCAGTTCATGGATCGCCGGCAGACGCAGAAGTCCATGATAAAATGGTCTTCCATGCGGTCGATGAAATAATCCATCAGTTTCAGCGGCAGAACCATCTGCCGGCCGGGATCGACGGGCTGACCGATGGCGATGGTCCGGCCGCGGGGCAGGGTGATCAGGTGATCCCCGTCAAAAAATAATTTTTCAAAAAGCCATCCCATGCCGGGCAGCCTGGAAAGTCGTCCGTATTCGGGTTTACGGGGAAACAGGGTCTTAATAACGGAAAGCAGCCAGTCGGGTCGGGACATGTTTACCTCTTATTTTTCCAGATATCTTTTTATCCCGGATATTTCATGAAATTTTTCGACTCGCGGTAGATTTACTACAGCTTCGTGTCCTGCGCCTTGCAGCTACGCTCAAATCAACTCGTGAAATATCCGGGGTAGGAGGTTGTAGGTGTGCCCGCGATAGAAGCGTTGTGAAGTTTTGCAGGATATAGACAAAAGACATGGGCAAAAAAAAAGCCCGCCTTGAAAAACAGGCGGGCTTTATAAATTGGCTCCCCAGCGCGGACTCGAACCACGGACGCGGTGGTTAACAGCCACCTGCTCTGCCAACTGAGCTACTGGGGAATAAATTTTCTGGTTATGCCAACCCAGTTATTTATTAACCGGTGCTTTAGTTCAATTTGACTTTTTTAAAGAAAAAACCTGATTATGTCAAGCTAAAAACAAAAGCTGAAAATAAAAAAGATTGTGGTTTGTCAGGCCCCCCATAAAGGTTATAATCACGATATGTGTTTGATCCTGATTGCCACTCATTCTCATCCGGATTATCCGCTCATCCTGGCGGCCAACCGGGATGAGTTTTACGACCGGCCCACTGATCGGCTGGATTTCTGGCCGGATCATCCCTATTTGCTGGCCGGGCGGGACCGATTGGCGGGCGGTACCTGGCTGGGGATAACCCGCCAGGGAAGAATCGGGGCCATTACCAATTACCGGGAACCTTTCAGTATGGACCCGGCCGCGCCCTCCCGGGGCAAGCTGGTAGTAGATTTTCTGACCGGCGATCTGGAGCCGGAAGACTTTATTCGTCAAAATAATACCCTGATGGCCCGATGCAATGGTTTTAATCTGGTTATCGGAAATTGGGAACGACTCTGTTATTATTCCAACCGGGAAGGGCGGCCGCGGATTCTGCCGCCGGGGGTGCATGGTTTATGCAACCATTTACTGAACACCTCCTGGCCGAAAGTACGGTATGGCAAAGACGCCCTGGCTTCGCTGGTGGCCGGTGGCGGGGTAATCTCCCACCAGGACATACTGGATCTGCTGGCGGACCGGACCATGCCCCCGGATGATCAGCTTCCGGATACCGGGGTGGGGCTGAACTGGGAGCGCCGCCTGTCTCCTGTTTTTATTAAAAGCGATATTTACGGCACCCGGAGTTCCACGGTCATTACCGTGGACAGCGGCAAAATCGCCCGGGTGACCGAGCAGGGACACGGACCGGGTGAGGATGGAACTCTGAAAACGGCCGCCTTTCAGATTAAGTGAGGTCCTTATGGGGAAAATCAGGCAAAAGCTGGTTGAACTGACGGTAGACTGGCGCGATACCGGGCTGCCCCCGGCCAGGGAGCTGCTGAATATCGGACAGGCCCTGCTGGCGGAGAAGAAAAAGCGTCGGCTGGTCGGACTGTGGTCGCGGCCCCCCTCCATGATCACCGCCACCATGGATGACGGCTGGGGAGCCGGGTTGGAGCCGGTGCGTTTATATGCTGAAATCGCGGGGGTGGAGGTGGTCCACCTGGGGTTGCTGCTGGAACCGGAAGCCATTCTGGCCGGGTGCCTGCGCCGGCGGCCGGACCTCCTCGGGCTGACCGTGCTGCATTTTGAGACCGAGGAAATTTTCACCCGTCATATCATGCCGGCTGTGCCGCCGGACACTATTGCCATTGTGGGGGGACCCATATTCAAGAGCATGGAAGCGGAAGAACTGGCGGGAAAGCCTTACCGGGTGGCCGCTGACCTGATAGATTTCATTGATTTTCTGCTGGACTGGCCGGAGAATAAGTCATAGCAGGTCCGGATTCAAGCGGTAGGCCAGCAGAGAGAGGCGGCCGGAGGGCAGATCCCGTTTCAGGGCCACGTTGATGGCCTTGGTCGTGCCGATCAGGACCACCAGCCGTTTGGCCCGGGTGATGGCGGTGTAAAGCAGATTGCGTTGCAGCAGGGGGTAATGCCTGGTCGTCATGGGAATCACCACGGCCGGGTATTCCGATCCCTGGGCTTTATGCACGGTAATGGCATAGGCCAGGGAGAGTTGATCCGTCTCGGACAGGTCATATTCCACCAGGCGGCCGCCATAGTCCACGGTCAGGGCGTGCCGGCCGCCATCCACCTCGGCGATGGTGCCGATATCTCCGTTAAAGACTTCTTTGCCGTAATTGTTCCGCAGGTGCATGACCTTGTCGTTGACTCTGAATCCACCGCTGGTGGTAGTTTCCGGGGAGGCGGGGTTCAGGGCGGCCTGCAGCTTCTGGTTGAGGTTGAGGGTGCCCACGGCGCCTTTGTGCATGGGAGTCAGCACCTGGATTTCGATCAGGGGGTCCAGTCCGAATTGTCCGGGCAGATGGTCGCGGCAGAGAGTAACGATTTTGCCGGCAAGGGTCTCGGTGTCTTCTTCTTCCATGAAGCAGAACTCCGCCCGGTTTCCGGGAAGCTCTACCGGGTTCAGGTCCGGCGCTTCTCCCCGGCGAATCTGGTGAGCGTTGGTGACAATGGCGCTCTGGCGGGCCTGGCGAAAAATTTCCGAGAGGTGAAAGACCGGCAGTATTTCCGATCGGATGAGGTCGCTTAAAACGTTTCCCGGTCCCACCGGGGGCAGCTGGAAAACGTCACCCACCAGAATCAGAGTGGCGGTAACCGGGGTGGCCAGCAATAAGTTGTAAAACAGGGGCAAATCCACCATGGAGGCTTCGTCGACAATGACGGCGTCGGTCCGTAGCTGGTTGTCACGGTTTTTAGCGAAGACGTCATCCTGGAAATTGTAGCCCAGCAGCTTGTGGATGGTGCCGGTCTCCCGGCCGGAAACTTCGGCCAGCCTCTTGGCCGCTCGTCCGGTCGGCGCCGCCAGGATCAGCTTTTTCCCGGAACTCTCCAGAACGGCGGCAATGGAGCGGATCAGGGTGGTTTTGCCGGTACCCGGCCCACCGGTCACCACTACCACCCGGTGGTAGAAAATATCTTCCAGCACCCGCAACTGCTCCGGGGATGGTTTGATGGCCAGTCGCCGGACCACTTCCGCCATGATTTCATCCGGCCCGTCGCTTTCGAAAGATACCGGTGCCGACAGCAGGGCGTGTATCCGGGCGGCCGCGCCGGTTTCAGCCTCATGCAGGGCGGCCGGATAGATAATATTAACATCCGGGTCGTCACCCGGCATGCTTTCGCTGACCAGGCAGCCCGAGTGGACCAGGTCGGACAAGCCGGCGGTCGCCTCGCCCCGGTCAATCTGGAAAAGAGACTCGCATTTGCCCAGGAGCTGTTCTTCAAAGATAAAGACGTTGCCGGTGTTGGTGTTGCCGTTTACCAGGTGGCGCAGGCAGGCCTGAACCCGGCCCGGACTGTTGGGGTCGCGGCCGGAGGAAAGGGCGATGGTGTCGGCGATGCGGAAACCGGCGCCCGGCAGATCTTCGGCCAATTGAAAAGGATCGTCCTTGATAATGTTGATCGCGGCGGGACCATAGAGCCGGAAAATTCTGGCGCTGTATCCGGCATCAACGCCTTTTTCCTGAAGCAGATCCATCAGTTCCCGAACAGTACGGTGTTCCAGCCAGGCTTCGCGGATGAGAGCGGCTTTGCTGTCTCCTATGCCGGGCACTTCCGTGAGCCGTTCCGGTTCATTTTCAATGATGTCGAGGGTTGCTTCGCCCAGGTGGCTGGTGATACGATCAGCCATGGCCGGGCCGATGCCGCGGATCAGGCCGGATTTCAGATACCGCTTGATGCCCCCGGCCGAAGCCGGCAGCACGACTTCGCAGGAATTTATTTTGAACTGCCGGCCATACCTCGGGTGGTTGTGCCAGTCGCCTTTGACCCGGATGGACTGGCCGGGCGTGGCCGAAGGCATGATTCCGGTCACGGTCACGGTCGTTTCCTGGCCGGTAGTCTTCAGCTCGGCCACCGTGTAAAGGGTCTCCCGGTTGTGAAAACGAATTCTGGTCAGGTTGCCTTCAATGGTGATCATGCGGCCGGATCCGAGTCATGATTGGCGATCAGCCAGAGGGCGGCCTCCAGCAGGTCCGCGGCCACGAAGTCCGGCTCGATATTCCCGGCGGCCAGCTCTTTCTCCGCCTGCCGGCCGTTACCGGTCCGGACCAGAATGGCATAGCCGCAGGAAGCGGCCCGGGCGCAGCGGATATCCCTGGCGCTGTCGCCGATCAGGCAGGCTGAGTCCAGATTGAGGTCGTACCGGTCGCGGGCCTGGTAAATCAGCCCGGGCCGGGGTTTGCGGCAGGAGCAGTCGTCTTCCGGCAGATGGGGGCAGTAGAAGATGTCCAGAAGGCGCCCCCCTTCTTCGGCAATCCGGCTGTTCATTTTGGCGAAAATATAATTCAATCCCTCCCCGGAACAAAGACCGCGGCCGACCGCGGATTGATTGGTGACCACAATAATGGCAAATCCGGCCCGGGTCAGTCGGCGGATGGCCTCTAGGCTGCCGGGAATAAAGGTGACCTCCGACCAGCTTTTAATATAATCGGGCGAATCTTCGTTAATGACGCCGTCTCTGTCCAGAAAAACAATTTTGTCAAGTTCCGGCATGGTGGCCGTCTCGTCAGGTTGTTTGTATCTTCTCTTCGTCTCGCGGAGGGCAAGCTTCGCGCCGGCGGCTCCGGTCGGGCAGCTTTGGCCTGGCTGTCCTTATTCGCCGGTGAGAACTTTGACGTTGGTAAATCCCTCGGTCAGCATTTTCTGCCGGGCGCGTTCTCCCTCTTCCCGGCTGGAGTACCGGCCCAGGCGGACCCGATAAAAGGTCTGGTCGTTGTTATGAAAAATGACGATACGGGCCGGTTCGTCTTTGCTGGATAAAGCTTCCCGCAAATTAACGGCGTTCTCCCGGCTGGTGAAAGAGCCCATTTGCAGGGTATAGTGGGGCTGGTCCGCGTCGGGCGGCATGGCAGCCTCGGGCAGGTCGGGCTCGCTCGTTTGGGGCTGCTTATAATTTTTGTCCAGGGCCTTGATTCTGACCCGTCCCAGGCCGGTCTCGGCGATGCCGATTTTGCTGGCCGCGAGATAGGACAGGTCAATAACGCGATTATCCACAAAGGGGCCCCGGTCATTGACGCGGACCACGATGGAACGGTTGTTTTCCAGGTTGGTGACCCGGACGCGGGTTCCCAGGGGCAGGGTTTTGTGGGCGGCGGTCATGTCGTACATATTGTATATTTCGCCGCTGGCGGTGGGATTGCCGTGAAATTTGTTGCCATACCAGGAGGCGATGCCGGTTTCCGTGAAATCGGCGCTGTCCGCCATGGGAGAGTACCATTTCCCGAACTGCTGGTAGGGCTGCTGTTGCGAGGTTCGCCGGGGCGGCTCTGGCCCGGCACAGCCGGACAACAGGCAGGCGCCGGCGAGACCGGCAATAATCGCCACCAACAACCGGCGGCAGGCCCTAACCCGTCGTTCTTTTTTAATCGGCGCGAGATTTGGATAATTCATGGTGTTATTGTCCTTTGCGGTTTCAGAAAAACAGCATCCGGACGGCTTTGAAAAAGCCCCGGCCTCGTCCTTCCGGCGAAGGCCGGAATCCAGAACTATTTGATTTTACAGGCCCCCAGTCTCAGCCGCGGTGACGAAATATGGTAAATCCGGTCTTTTTTATGAAACCATCTTATTTACAATACCTTAAAAATCAATTATATGTCATTATTTGTATAATAAATCAAGCTGAACCGGTTTTTTCTCCCGGCGCCGGGCCGGAAACCACAAGGAGCCAGTTTGTCGTCGGACATTAATACCAGATATTATCGTTTGGCCCTGTCCCTGCAGTATTTTCTGTTCTTCGGGGTGCTGGGTATTTTTCTGCCGTTTTTCAATCTTTACTGCTATCATCTGGGCTTCTCCGGCCTTCAGATCGGAGGCCTGTTCGCGGCCAGAACCGGCACCACCGTTGTTTTCCCGCTGTTGTGGGGCGCCCTGGCCGACCGGTTTAACGTCAGGAAACCGCTCTACGTGTTGTGTAATTTCTTTTGCGCCGGTGCCTGGAGTCTCCTGCTGTTTACCACTGATTTTTACTTCATGCTGGTGATCGTCTTTTTTTACGGTATTTTTCGCGCCCCGGTCATCTCTTTCATGGAAGCTTTTGCCATGGATATCCTGGGTGATGAAAAAGAAAGCTATGGCAAAATACGGGCCTGGGGAACCATCAGCTTTGTGACGGTGGTGACGGTCCTGGGCCGGATTACCGAGGTGGCGCCCATCGGCATAATTATTCCGCTGATCCTGGCCGGGGTGTTGATGCATTCGGTCAGCGCTTTCGCTCTGCCGGCGGTAAAGGACGAACAGAAACAGTCGGCCGATGCCGCCGGACTGCTGACGCAGAAAAAGATCCTGGTTTTTCTGGGCTGCGCTTTTCTGATGCTGTTCAGCCACGGGACTTACTATGGTTTTTTTTCCATCCACCTGGAAAACATGGGTTTTGGCAATACCTTTATCGGTTTTGCCTGGGCTCTGGCCTCGATCGCGGAAATAACCGTCATGATCGGTTCCAGGCGTCTGTTTTCCAGGTTCTCCCTGGAAAGAGTTCTGATTTTTTCATTTTTTGTGGCCGCCGTCCGCTGGGTCATGATGTATTACGCCGTCTCACCGGTGACGGTGCTGGTCTCCCAGTTGCTGCACGCCGTAACCTACGGAGCCTTTCACATGGCCAGCATATTGTATATTGACCGGGTCAGCCCGGCCGGAGGCAAGACCCTGGGACAGGGCTTGAACAATGCCGTCAGTTTCGGTCTGGGCATGATGGCCGGAGTGTTTGTCAGTGGATATTTTTTCGATCTGGTGGGCTCGGCGCCGTTGTTCCTCGGCAGCGCCGTGGTGGCGGTGCTCGGCGGGGTGATATTGGGGCTGGTAT
This sequence comes from Desulfosudaceae bacterium, assembly GCA_046539175.1. Classification (GTDB taxonomy): domain Bacteria; phylum Desulfobacterota; class Desulfobacteria; order Desulfobacterales; family Desulfosudaceae; genus CAYTQK01. Next base: position 1,201 of record JBKHHL010000111.1, on the reverse strand, counting down.
TAAGATCTCCGGAGGCGGAGGCCTGACCCGGCGCCCGGACATTCGGCCGGTTGCAGCCGGGCGGTCTCACCCGTTCGCGCCCTTTAAAGCCTGGTTCCTGGATTACAAGGGCTGAACAGTGGCTTTTGGCGAGGCCTGGCTGAACAGCGGCCCGGCCGGGGCGGAAAAACAGCAGGTCATGATCCCGGCGGCCGGGCCGATGACCGGGGTATTAATAGCTCGGCCCCCGGCGCCTGGAAGAGCGCTTCTTGTTCTTTTTGCCGTCCGGATTGGCCTGGTTTACCTTGATGGTGCTGCCGTCGACGAATTTTCTGTTCAAGGCCTTGATGGCCTTGTCGGCTTCGGAGTTGCTCGGCATTTCAACAAAACCGTAGCCCTTGGGCTGACCACTGAACCGGTCTGAAATCAATTTGACGTTTTCTACTTCACCAAACTCGGCGAACATGGCTTCCAGGCTCGCCTGGGTAAAACCGGCCGGGAGATTGCCCACGTAAATATTCATGGAAAGTCCTTTTTTTTTGACCGCGATTGAGAACAAAAAGGGCATTCATCTTTATTGTTCGATGAATGCCCTTTGTTTTGATGTATGATTAAGCGCTTAAAGCTTGGTTACATTCTGAGCGGCCGGGCCTTTCTGGCCCTGTTCAATGTCGAAAGAGACCCTGTCCCCTTCGTTTAATGACTTGAAACCGGCTTCATTGATGGCTGAATAATGCACAAACACATCGGGACCATCTTCCTGCTCGATAAAACCAAAACCTTTCTGATCGTTAAACCATTTAACAATACCGTCACTCATGCTTACATCCTCCTTCATCTTTCTTTTTAAAATTTGTTCAACATTTTTTACTGGAGGATGCCGTTCGGGAATGAATCGTTCCTTCAGAAAAACCATCCCGGCAACCCCCGGCCGGAATGTTAATGTTGTTGACACTTGTTAAAATTTTACCAGCTTATTTTTCAAAATCAAGTAATTTTTTAATTTATTAATTAAATATGATGGCTTCGTAAAAAGTCCCTACCTCGTCATTCCGGCGAAGGCCGGAATCCAGAACTATTTGATTTTACTGGACCCCGGCCTCCGCCGGGGTGACGCAATAAGGGGAATCCCGACTTTTTACGAGACCATCAAATATGCTCATTATTTTTGATGTACTCGTAAAAAGTCCAAATTGGGATGGCAAAGTAAAAAGTTCAAGAT
>JBKHHL010000110.1:0-9000 GCA_046539175.1 Desulfosudaceae bacterium | reverse complement strand
ATAAGACTTTGCTTTATGGCCTTTACCAATAACAATTACGGGATAGGGAGTCAACGTTTTTTCGGCTGCCATGTGTTAATGAGGGCCTGGGAAGGAGGCCACAAGGACTTCCTGTCCCGCGCCTTGCAGGTGGAGCCAGGGGCTCGGGCTCAAATCAACTCGTGAAATATCCGGGTTAAAAATCAGCAAGAGAGGCTGGCCCTGTCCACCGGAAAGGGCCAGCCTCTCTTGCTTTGGATTCGGCGACACTTACCGCTATCCTGCTGCGGTTCGATTTTCCGGCTACGGCCGTCCGATAGCCGCCCGGGCCGCGGCCAGGCGGGCTATGGGCAGCCGGAAGGGAGAACAGCTGACGTAATCAAGTCCCTGATGATGACAAAACATTACCGAATCGGGATCCCCGCCGTGTTCGCCGCAGATGCCGATTTTCAGTTCCGGACGGGCCTTCCGACCCTTGTCCACGGCCTCGGCCATGAGCCGGCCCACGCCGGCCGTATCCAGGGTCTGAAAGGGATCCTTGGATAAAATATTTTTTTCCAGATAAGCCCCCCGGAAATTGGCCATGTCGTCCCGACTGAAACCAAAAGTCAACTGGGTCAGGTCATTGGTGCCGAACGAGAAGAAATCGCTCTCTTTGGCCATTTGATCGGCGTTCAGGGCGGCCCGGGGAGTTTCCACCATGGTGCCGAAACCAACATCAATGTCGTTTCCGCCGGCCCGGGAGCTGGTTTCTTCCCGGATACGATCGACCAGGCGCCGCATTTCCCGCAGCTCGGCCGCTTCGCTGCAAACCGGTACCATGATTTCCGGCCGCGGCTCCCGACCTTCCGCGGCCAGTTCCGCGGCCGCCTCGAAAACAGCCCGGATCTGGGCTTCGGGTATCTCCGGGTAGGTGATCCCCAGGCGTACCCCGCGGTGGCCCATCATGGGATTATTTTCGGCCAGGGCTTGGCTGCGTTGCTCCACGGTCTTTTCATCGATTTGCAGGGCTTCGGCCAGCTGCCGGCGGTTTTCCGCCGTTTGCGGCACGAATTCATGCAGGGGGGGATCCAGCAGCCGCATGGTCACCGGTTGGCCGTCCATCAGTTCCAGAACTTTTTTCAGGTCCTCTTTCATATAGGGATAAAGCTCTGCCAGGGCCGCCTGCCGCTCTTCGGCGGAATCGCTCATGATCATTTTCCGCAGAAAGAAAAGAGGCTGCTCGGCGTTCCGGCCGTAAAACATGTGCTCGGTTCGGAACAGGCCAATGCCCTGGGCTCCGAATTTACGGGCCTTTTCCACGTCCTCGGGAGTTTCAGCATTGGCTCTTACGCCCAGGGTACGAAAGCGATCGACGATTTCCATAAACTCATTCAGCCTGGGATCGGCCGTGGCATCCTGAAGGGGGAGCTCGCCCTCATAGATTTTTCCCCGGGTACCGTTCAGGGTAAAGACCGTGCCTTGTTCATAGGTTTTTCCATTTATCCGCGCCTGTCGGGCCGGGACGTCCACCGTCATGGCTTCCGTCCCCACGATGCAGCATTTGCCCCAGCCCCGGGCTACCAGGGCGGCGTGGCTGGTCATGCCACCCTGGGAGGTAAGAATGGCCGTGGCCGCCCGCATGCCTTCCACGTCCTCGGGACTGGTCTCTTTGCGGACCAGGATGACGTCTTGCCCTTCCTTCTTCGCCTGGACCGCGTCAGCCGGAGTGAACACAATCTGCCCCACAGCGCCTCCCGGCCCCGCCGGCAGACCTTCGGCAATGGGCTTATGTCTCTTTTCCGCTTCCGGATCCACCAGGGGGTGGAGAATTTCGTCCAGCTGACCGGCATCCAGCCTGGTAACAGCCGTTTTGTCATCAATCAGGCCCTCTTCCCGCATATCCATGGCCATTCGCAGCGCGGCCACACCGGTGCGTTTACCGGACCGGGTCTGCAGCATATACAGATGTCCAGCCTGAATAGTAAACTCGATGTCCTGCATATCCCGGTAATGGTTTTCCAGGGTGTCGCGCACACGCCGCAAATGTTGATACACTTCCGGCATGGCTGCCTCCAGGGAAGGAAGATGCTCGTTCTGGGCTGTCTTGGTCGTATCCGAAAGCGGGTTGGGGGTTCGAATGCCGGCGACGACATCTTCTCCCTGGGCGGCCGGCAACCATTCACCGTAGAACCGGTTCTCCCCGGTGGCCGGATCGCGGGTGAAGGCCACCCCGGTGGCGGATTGCTGTCCGATATTGCCGAAAACCATGCTCTGGACGTTGCAGGCAGTTCCCCATTCGTCCGGAATGCCTTCGATACGGCGATAGGAAACGGCCCGTTTGCCGTTCCAGCTTTTGAAGACCGCCCCGATGGCCCCCCACAACTGTTCTTCGGCATTATCGGGAAATTCCTGGCCCAGGACTTCCGGGACCTTGCGGCGGAACTGGTCACACAATTCCCTTAAGTCCGCCACCGTGAGATCGGTGTCCTGTTCATAATTCTTTTCCCGCTTGCGGTCGTTCATCAACCCTTCCAGCTGGCTTTTGATTTCGAAACCTTCTTCCGGCTCAATCTCTTCGGCCTTTTCCATGACTACGTCGGCATACATTATGATCAGCCGGCGATAGGCATCATAGGCAAACCATTCATCCCCGGTCTGCCGGATCAGGCCGGGCAGGGTATGCGAAGTCAGCCCCACGTTCAGCACGGTTTCCATCATGCCCGGCATGGACTGGCGGGCTCCGGAGCGGCAGGAAACCAGCAGAGGCGTCTCGGGATCGCCGTATTTCATGCCCATGCTCTTTTCCACCAAGCCCAGGGAGTCCGCCACTTCTTCGGACAGGCTCTCGGGGAAACCTCCCTCGTTTTTCATGTAATAATTGCAGCATTCCGTGGAAATTGTGAATCCGGCTGGCACCGGCAGGCCGAGATTCGTCATTTCCGCCAGATTGGCGCCTTTGCCTCCCAGTATCTCTTTTTCATCGGCGCCGCCTTCGGCGGTTCCTCCCCCAAAAGTATAGATGTATTTTTTCATAATACAGCCTCCTTAATATAAATAACCTTTGATCAATCCAATATTACTATTACTTGTAAAGTATGCCGTCTCTGTTTTCCGTAAAAAATACATTCAATTCTGTATTTATGTGACACAATCTCTTTATTCTGACGCCGGCTGGCGAAAACCCCTGGACATCGGCCGGTTAACCCGGATATCTCATGAATTTTTTCGACTATAATTGTTTAATCAATAAATTTCAGTTGGTTATTGATAATTTTTGACGGCTTTATAAAAAGTCTTTACATCGTCATTCCGGCGAAGGCCGGAATCCAGAATTGTTTGATTTTACTGGATCCCGGCCTCCGCCAGGACAGGCCCCGGCCTCCGCCGGGGTGACGCAATAAGGAAAATCTCGACTTTTTACGAGACCAACATTTTTGGCTCTTTTTGAAAATACAAATTGTAATTGGTTGCTCATGGATTTTTAACCATTTTAATGTCGAAAAAATTCATGAGATATCCGGGGTAGCGGCCCGGGGTAGCGGCCCGACTTGACAATGACAGCAGAGACCTCTATTATACCATAAAATGGCATGATCAGAATGAAATTCGGGGGGAGAATGCCCAGAAAATTGTTGGAAAAAATCCCCGGTGAAAACGACAAGGATGCTTTATGAGTCAAAAATTTTTAGCCGGTGTTGTCGGGGCTGTTTTTCTGCTTGTCCTGACGGGGTGGCCCGCTGCCACCCGGGTGGCAGCGGAGGAAAATGAAGTCGGTCAGGGACAGATTCGGGCGCTTATGTACCACCATTTCGGACTGGAGGACAAATATCCCTCTACCAGCGTCTCCCGGGATCAGTTCGAAAAGCACCTGGATTATCTGAAAAAGCATGACCATACCGTGCTGACGCTCGGTCAGGCCCTGGATCTGTTATCTTCCGATAAGCCTCTTCCGGAAAAAACCACGGTTATCACCATAGATGACGGATATGATTCTATCTGGGAGATCGCCCTGCCGCTGCTGGAAAAATACGGCTATACGGCCACTGTTTTTGTCTCAACCAAATTGGTGGGCGGCGGCAGCTACCTGGACTGGGAGCAGATCCAGGCGCTTCAGGATAAGGGCTTTGAAATCGGCAACCATTCCCATTCCCACGCCTATTTTTTAAACCGGCCGGCCGGAGAGCGAGCCGAGGCCTTTGAAGAGGATCTGCTAATTTCTCACGAAAAATTCCGTCGCCACCTGGGCGGCCTGCCGGAGCTTTATGCCTATCCTTTTGGCGAGTACGATCCGGCCATAATGGCCGTCCTGAAAGAGCACGGCTATAAAGCCGCCGCCGCCCAGAGATCCGGGGTCATATACGAGGGGAGCGAACGTTTCGCTTTGCCACGGTTTCCCATGAATCTCAATTACGGAGAGATGGAGGGCTTTGCTGAAAAAATGGAGATGAACGCCCTTGGGGTAGTGGAAGCCGTTCCGGAAAGTCCGGTGGTCGGCCACCAGAATCCTCCCACCCTTATGCTGCGTATTGACAACAGCGAACTGAATCCCGAGGGATTGCAGTGTTTCGTGGCCGGACAGGAAAATTGCCACCTGGAGAAGAGCTCCCGAAACGGCCTTATTTCGGTCCAGGCGCGCGCCAAGAAGGAACTCACGTCCCGGCGAACTCTGTATACCGTTACGGCGCCGTCAAAAGACGGCTCAAAATGGTTCTGGTACTCCTATCTGTGGGTAATACCAGCTGAGTCGTCCCCTGAATATTTCCCTGAAGAGGACTCTTAACCCGGATTTTTTTATTATTTGAGCCAGGCGTCAACCTTGTCCGGATGCTGGTTTATCCATTTAACGGCGCTTTCATAGGGCTGGCCGCTTTGCCGGATCATCTCCATCACCTGGTGAATATCCTCGGTCTGCCAAAAGAAGTTGTTCAAAAATTTGTACAGGTCGGGTTTGTCTTCTTGAAGGTTTTTTCTGGCCATGGTGTGGATGGATTCCGAGCCGCCATAAACATTTTCCGGATCATCCAGGTATTTGAGGTCCCAGCGGGCGAATTTCCAGTGCGGCGTCCAGCCGGTCACCACCACCCACTCCCGGTTTTTGATTTTTTCTGCCAGGGTTTCGGCCATGGAAGCGCCGCTTCCTGAAATCAATTTCATATCCTTGACCGGGTAATCTTTCAGGGCTTTTTTCGTCAGGCGCATGATGCCGGCGTCAGGATCAATCCCGGTAACGCGGTGGTCGAATTTATCGGCGTGCGCTGATAACTCGTCGATGGAGTCGATGGTAACGTAGTCGGGTACCACCAGGCCGACCTTGGTCCCTTTCAGATTGGGGCCCAGGTCAACCACATTGTATTCCACTTTGCCGTAAAAAGACCGGTGCAGGCTGGGCAGCCAGGCGCAGACAAATCCGTCCACATCGCCGCTGGCCGTTGACAACCAGATGGCTTCGGCATTCATTGCGGTCAGTTCGCAGTCATAACCCATTCTTTCTTCCAGCACCGCCTTGACCACGTGGGCGGCGGCCGTGGCGCAGGACCACTCCACATAGGCGATTCGGGCGGTTTTATTTTCGGCGATGGCGCCGCCGGCAAGACAGGTGATCAGAAAAGCGCCGGATATAAGACAGTTCAAAATTTTGACGGACGTTTTTGTTATCATGGCTTTTGCCCCCCGCGCTGCGCGCGCGTTCTGTCTGTGAATATTTATCGGCCGGGATCCGGGATTGATCAGGATTCGTCAGCCGGTTCATGAATGCCCATGAATTTTTCGTTGCCCCGGATCATCTGTTGAATTGTTCGCACGTATTTCATGCCGATTCCGGAATAATCCTCCAGTCCGCCCGCCATTAAATGCGCGTCCGGCTCTTCTCCCGCCAGCCGCAGGCGGTAACGGTGGAGACGAAGATCGCGGTAAGCCGGGTGGGAGTTCAGGTTTGTGATATAGGTGCGAACCGAGTCGGACACATCGACAAAGGCCTGCACCTCATAGGTGGCCCCTTCGGGCCGCTGTCGCGGAACCAGGCCGCAGCCCCTGGTAAAACACCATTGTCCGAAGAGGTTGTTGCCTTCGCGGGCGAAGTAGGAGGTCCCCCAGCCCGATTCCTTGGCCGCCTGGATCAAGGCCAGTGAGACCGGAATTTTGTCAATACGGATCAGCATTTTCCGGAAAAAGTCGGTACCGTCCTCAGGGGTCGCCCCGGCGCGGTATTTTTCGGCCAGCGCCTGGAGGTTCTCGATTTCCTGTTCGGATAACTCCTGGTCCTGCTTGAATTTCCGCCATTTTAAAAGAACGTAAGCACGTTCTTTTAAAACCTTATAGTTTTCCTGATTGACAATCGGCCGCAGGAAATTAAAAAAGGCTTCTTTTTTTTCGTCCACGTTCGTGTATTTTGAGAAGTCGGGCATTCTGGTATCTATTTTGTCCGGTATGGACGGCCAGGTCAAAGCGCTGTCCCGGGACGCCCTGGCGTCTGTCTGGTCAGCTGGCTGGCCGGTGTCTGGTTGTTCGGCGCCGGGCAATCCGGGCAGTTCTATCTGACCGACGACCTGTTCAGGTTCGCTGCCGGAGATATTTTCCCCCTGGCAGGCCAACAGAAAAACCGCCGTGGCCAAACCCGTCATGAACGTGAGAAAGGCATGATATGCCAACCGTTTAGTCATGTGGCCTCCCGTGTTTTTTTATTAGTTCGTTAACTGTTCTTTATCCCGATACAACGGTCTTTCGGCGTCAGGACAGGTCCACCAGGCTTGAAATGCGGTCAATGGCATGGTTGATATAGGCCTCATCGTCAATCACCACCGTGATGGCGTCCAGGGGGCAGACCGCCGCGCAGCGGCCGCAGCCCCGGCATTCGGCCTGGTCAATGATCGCTGTTCCGTCTTTTAAGGCAATGGCCCCTACAAAACAGACCTCATCAGTACATGTTCCGCAGCCCGCGCACTGATCGGTGACTTCCAGGTGAATGCCCGGCAGGCGGGAGACCTTGGAGCTGATCTCCGGCGTGATGATGGGCAGGATTTTCCACAGGCAGCAACAGGGGCAGCAGTTGCAGATGGTCATGAGCCTGTCCGGCGGCCCGACATTCAGCCAGACGGTGTCCAGCCGGTTGCGGCCGATCAGGTGCACCAGCCCGGCTTCCCGGCAGCGGCGGGCATGGTCCAGGGCCTCTGCCATGGTCACCTGCCGTCCGAATCCGGGATTGATATCGCCGGCGGCGGCGCCCAGAAAAATGCAACCGTATTCAACGGGGTAATCCCGGCATTGGGCCGAATCCCGGCAGATACAGAAATCCATGATCCAGTGACAGGCGGCCTGCCTGATAAAATGTTCCACCACCCGGGAGGGCACAGCCAGGCTTTCCGGCTCGGCAACAGATTTATTGACGGCGATGACCTCGTCTTTCGGCAGATAGACGATTTCGTCATCTTTAAAAAGCAGGGCCTCTACAAGTCGGCCAAGGGGCCGGAAACGGGTCAGTCGGGCCAGCAGAAACCGTCCGGAAAAGGTTTTATTGATCAGAGTTTTGATCCAGTAGGGGCTGCTCATAATATATTTTCGGATCGCGGGCGGTTGTTTTTTTGATCGGTTACCGGCGGATTGAACTTTTAAAATTCAACCAGCGTGATTTTGATGCTTTTGTCAGTATGCGTTTTGTAAGTATGCCTGATAGTCCCGAAAAAGTCCAAGCTTCATCTTATTTAAAACCAGTTGTCATGTCTTGTCATCCATGGTTCTACCTGTTCGGGGAGGATATCGCGCACCGCTTCGGCGACATAGAATTTCGGGAAGAGCAGGTCGTCGGCGGCGGAGATAAGGCCTTCGGCCGCGGCCTGGCGGGCCAGAGGGGTTTCCGGGTAAAGGCGGATGCCGCAAGTAATTTTCATGGCGTCCAGTTCCAGAGATTCGGCGAAAGCCAGGCTTTCTTCAACAGTGGCCGGAGTTTCGCCGGGCGCGCCCAGCAGCAGGAAGCCGGTCTGCCGGATATCGGCCCGTTTCAAGGCGGCGGACACCTGCCTGACATCGGCCGGGGTGAATTTTTTGTTCAGGCTTTGCAGGATGCCGGCTGAACCGCTTTCAAAACCCAGGCTGACCTCGGCACAGCCGGCGGCGGCCATTTTTGCGGCCAGCTCATCATCTAATTGCCAGGGATAGACGATGCCGCGCCAGGACAGGTTCAACTTTTTCGCGATGATCTGGTCACACAGGTCTCGGGCGTAGGCGGGCGGCAGGTTGAAGGTGTTGTCCACGAAAAAGAATCGCGAATAACCGGCCCGGGTGTAAGCGGCCAGCATGTCCGCCACTTTGGCCGGCTGGCGCTGGCGGGTGATTCTGCCTTCAATGGCGGGGGTGGAGCAGTAGCTGCAATCCATGGAGCAGCCTCGCCGGGTCTGGAAGGGTATCCAGAGGTCGTCTTTTTCAGTTGGTGCCGGCCTCACCAGCAGATCTTCCGGCCGGGGAAGAGGGGCGTTGTTGATATTATCGGGGATATTGTCGGTAGTGACACCGGCGCCGCCGGCTTGACCGCCCGGCAGGTACAGGCCGGGGATGGCGGCTGGATCACGGCCCTGTTGGAGGCATGCCAGCAGCCGGAGAAAAGATTGTTCGGCCGGTCCGCGGAGGCCCATGTCGGCGCCGAGCCAGGCCAGTGAGGCTTCGGGAAAAATACTGTAGCCGGCGCCGCCGATGACGATGGGGACGGTGGTTTGGCGTCGGCAGACGGTTATCAAGGATCGGACCGGATCCAGCAGGAAGCGGGTGGCTGTCATGGACTGGTCGTCGATATTACGGACGGAGATACCGATAAGTTCAGGCTGGAAGTCTTCAATGGCCTGGATGACGTCCGCTTGCATCTGGTCGGCGTCCATGGTGTTGATGACCATTATTTCATGCCCGGCTTCCCGGGTGGCCCGGGCAATGGCGAAGAGCCCCAGGGGCAGCACCGGCATGTTGATGGTTTCGGTGTTGGTGGAGACGAGAAGTACTTTCATGGTATTCCGTTTGTCATTCTTTGACGGCTTCGTAAAAAGTCCCTACCTCGTC
>JBKHHL010000014.1:0-27581 GCA_046539175.1 Desulfosudaceae bacterium | reverse complement strand
ACCTCCGAATGCAGGAATCAAAATCCTGTGTCTTTACCACTTGACGACGCCCCAGTATGGGCCATTATTTACCCAACTGCAGGAATGGACACTAATTACGTCGTTACTGCGTCCCCGGTCAGTATTTTGGTTAAATATATGCGTTCCGCCGCGTTATTTGATGATTTTTCTGAAAAGGCCCGACCGGCTCTGGCAGCCGCGCCTGTATTCGCAAAAAGACCGAAGACGGCCGGCCCGCTTCCGGACATTAAAGACCCGACGGCACCCAGTGCTTTCAGCCTGTTTCTGATGTTCTTTATTCGCGGATGCCAGGCGGTAGTGACTCTTTCCAGATCATTGGCCAGATGAATCCCGGCATCAAAATACGTTTTTTCTGTAAAAGAAGTTAATTTAGAAAATTTTTTGCCGGTTGTCAATCCCAAATCGACACTTTTATAAACTTCTGCGGTGGAGACAGGGATGTCCGGGACTATCAGTACCACTGGTAGTGAAGAAAGGTTGCGATATGGAGTCAATTGTTCGCCGATTCCTTCGGCCAGAGCGGGGCTGTCCATTAAAAAAAAAGGAACATCCGCGCCGAGTTTGGGAGCAAGACTCATCAGCGTTTGGCGGGAGAGGGGGTGATCGTACAGGTGGTTGAGACCCTTCAGCACGGCGGCGGCGTTACTGCTGCCTCCGCCCAGCCCGGCGGCTACGGGAATACGCTTGTCAATGTTAATGCTTAATCCCGGCCTCCTGATCCCGGTCTGGTCATAAAAAAGCCTGGCGGCGCGACAGGCCAGGTTGGTCTCGTCACAGGGAACCCCCGGATGGTCGCAGTTGATGGAAATGCCGTTGCTGATGGGATTAATCTCAATGGTGTCCGCCAGATCAAGGCAGGCCATCAATGAGAAAAGGGTATGGTAGCCGTCCGCGCGTTGACCGGTGATGCGCAGGAAAAGATTGATTTTGGCACGGGAGAGAAGTCTCATGTTCCTGTCGGGCATCGCTCGGCTGACATTGTTGTCCGGACGGCGGTGTCCGCGCCATCCCAATCTGGACTTTTTACGAGTACATCTTAATTGATGGATTTGTAAAAAGTCTTTACAACCTCAATCCGGCGAAGGCCGGAATCCAGAACTATTTGATTTTACTGGATACCGGCCTCCGACGGGGTGACGCAATCAGGCAAATCCTGACTTTTTACGAAGACCATCAAAATTATTTTATTTGGTCAGCTTAAGAAAAAGGTAGGTGCCATTGGGTTTGCGAATAACCATCTGGACGGTTTCATCCGTCTTGATGTCGTCCATTATTTTCCGGTAGTCATTTTTGTCATCAATCTTTTTACGGTTGATTTCCCTGATCACGTCACCGGGACGGACACCTATCCGGGCGGCCTTGCTGTCCCGGGCAACGTCCTTGACATACACCCCGACGGTTTTGTTCAGATTGAGCTTGCGGGCTATTTCATCTGTAATATCAGCTACATCTATGCCTAATGACGATTCAATGTCTTCCTGACCGGGGCCCCGGGCGACCTTGCCGTCATCTCTCTCTGCGATTTCAACTGTTATCTCCTTTTTACGGCCGTCCCGAAGCAGTTCGATGTCTATTTTTTCCCCTACCGGAATATTGGCGATAGTGGAGGAAAGCTCCCGGTTATCCGTGATCTGCTCCCCGTTAACCTTGAGGATGATATCCTGGGGCTGGATGCCGGCTTCATCCGCCGGATCGCCTTCGAAAACTTCGGTCACCAGGGCGCCCTTCTCCTGGTCAAGGTCGTAATACTCGGCAATCTTTTCGTCGACCGGCTGGATTCTTACCCCCAGCCAGCCTCGGGTGACTTCGCCCTTGTCTTTTAACTGGGTAATGATCTTTTTGCCCAGATTAGCCGGAATGGCAAATCCGATTCCCTGGCCACTGGCGACGATGGCTGTGTTTATGCCCACTACCCGGCCTTCCAGAGAAAGCAGGGGGCCGCCGCTGTTGCCGGGGTTGATGGAGGCGTCGGTCTGGATGAAATCGTCATACGGGCCGGCTCCGATTACCCGTCCCTTGGCGCTGACAATACCGGCCGTAACTGTTTGCTCCAGCCCGAAAGGACTGCCGATGGCGACCACCCACTGGCCCACTTTCAGCTGGTCGGAATCGCCTATTTCCAGGAAAGGCAGGTCCTGGTCGGCTTCAATTCGCAGCAGAGCCAGGTCGGTATTGGGATCGGTGCCGATGACCTCGGCCGAGAAATCCTCGCCGCTCTTCAGTTTAACTACAATTTCATCCGCGTTTTCGACAACATGATTGTTGGTTACGATTAAGCCTTTTTCATCAATGATAAAACCCGATCCCAGGCTGCGTTGTTTATGCGGCCTTTGCTGGTGAGGGCTGAAAAATTTTTCAAAGAAATCGTTAAAAGGCTCATTCTGCCCGAAGGGGCTCTTTTTCTGTCCGAAAGGGTTGTTGAAATAATGCTCATATACGCGGCCCCCATCGTCCTTGGACGAGGATTCAGTGCGGATATTAACCACGGCCGGGCTGACTTTTTCGGCCAGATCGCTGAAGGATCGGGGTATCATCGGGGGCTTGGCATTGGCCGACGCCATTACTCCGGATGGCGGCAGTATTATGGCCGCGGTCAGACAGGCGGTTATAAATGTGAAAAGAAGAAAACGTTTTGTTGTTGTCGTCGTCGTCAAAGTCATAGTCTCTCACCTCACCTTACCTTACCTGAGTTAATGCGGTTTGCTTTATTTTGATAGGCTGTCAAAGGAACGCCTCACGGGGCGGCGGGTGTTTCAAGTCAGGAGGTTGTTTCGCGATAACCGGCCTTCTTCTTTCAGCCCGGCCGCCTTTCAGGAGCTTTGATCACCTTTTTTTGATTTGACATATTGCAGTCTTAAATCATGAAGCATATGGGTCAGCAGGTTGGATTCTTCCTGGGTCAGGTTACCCCTGGTTTTTTCTTCAAGAACACCCAGGATGTCAATGGTCTGCTTGGCCACTATAAGATTTTGATTGGTCTGTCCGGTGGTGGGGTCAGCGATGGCACCCAGGTGAACCAGGGCCGATGAATTAAGGGAAAAAATAAAAGTGGAAAAATCAATGGCCGGTAACTGGGCCTGGGAATCCGCCGAGGACTGGTCACTGTCTTTGAGAATAAAGTTATGATCGTCAGTGTTGTTCATAAGAATCCCCATTGGCTGTCTGAACTTTTTACTTTGCGGCCCGATTTGGACTTTTTACGAGAGCATCATATTATTAAAAAAATAATTCTTTATGTTTAATCGTCAAGGCTAAAAAGAGTAATATCTTTTACCACCGGCAGAGACTGAAGATCGTTTAAGGCGGTCGGAGGTATCTCGCTCCCGGTCCGCAGAAAAATTATATTTCGGGTATTATCGCCTTTCTGTCCCACCTGCATGCGTTCGATATTGACATCATGTTTGCCCAGAGTAATGCCGATGCTGCCGATGGCACCGGGCTGATCGAGGTTGTGGATAATAGCAAAGTGACCCGGGGTGGGAATCATTTCCAGCCGAAAATCATTGATTTTAATTATCCGGGGCTCCCGCCGTCCGAAGATGGTGCCGGCCACGGTATGCGAACCGGCTCCGGTCACCACGGTGATGGTAATCAGGATAGTATATTCCGTCAGGGTTTCGTCGCTTCTGGTGGTAATTTTGATGCCTCGGGACGAGGCCATGCCCAGGGCGTTGACGCTGTTAACCGTATCTTTGACAAAGGGGGCCAGAAATCCTTTCACAGCCGCCACGGTTACCGGTTCCAGGGCAAGCCCCTGGAAATCTCCCTGATATTCGATAATCACTTCGGAAGGACTTCTGGTGGCCAACTGGGCCAGCAAAGAACCCATGCGATCGGCCAGGGTAGTAAAAGGTTCCAGTTTGGCCAGAACCTCTCCGGAAACAGCCGGCACATTGACGGCGTTGATGATGGTGTCGTTTTTCAGATATTCGATAACCTGGCGTGCCGCGGCTTCGGACACGTTCATCTGGGCTTCCCTGGTAGAGGCGCCCAGGTGAGGCGTGGCAATAACATTGTCCATCCTGAACAGCGGCGAGTCACCGGGTGGTTCGGTTTCGAACACGTCCAGGGCCGCTCCGGCCACTTTGCCCGAGAGGAGCGCTTCCTGAAGATCGGTTTCATTGATGATGCCGCCGCGGGCGCAGTTGATGACCATGACCCCGTCTTTCATTTTGGCAAAAGCCTTTTTGTCGAGCAGTCTCAGGGTTTGTTTCAGTTTGGGAACGTGAACGGTGATAAAATCAGAGCGCCGCAGCAGATCGTCCATGGAGACGTGTTCATGGCCCTCATTTTCGATCGCTTCCCGGGGAATGTTGGGGTCGGCAATGATTACGCGCATCTGGAAGCGGCGGGCGCGATCCGCCACAATAGCTCCGATTTTGCCATAACCGATCACGCCCAGGGTTTTCTGGTAGACTTCTCTGCCCTGGAGATTCTTTTTTTCCCATTGTCCGGCTTTGAGTGTCATGGTACCGCGGGGAATATTCCGGGTCAGGGCCATCATCATGGAAATAGTATGTTCAGCGGTGGTGACGGTGTTTCCTTCCGGGGTATTCATGACGACGATGCCGTGTCTGGTGGCGGCGGTAATGTCAACATTATCAAGACCGATGCCGGCCCGGGCGACAACTTTCAGCCGCCCGGCTCCGGCGGCCAGAATATCCCCGGTTACTCTGGTGGAGCTCCTGATGATGAGGCCGTCGTAGTCCCCGATACAATTTCGCAGGTCCTCGGGGGACAGGCCGGTGTTGACATCCACCTCAAATTCTGATTCCTGGCTGATTAGTTGAATGCCGATTTCATCAATGCTATCTGCTATCAGAATTTTCATTTTAACCTTTACCTGATTATGTTATTTTTATGATTACATATATCAGGATCGGCAAAAACTCAAGTCTAAAAAAGTTCACCCCGGCCCATTACTGAATCATCAGGCGGTTTATCAGACGGATTATCAGGCGGATTATCCATTTGATAAGCATTTGAATCAACTGCTTAAGCAGATTGCGGGCAGGCTCGCAAACGGAGGGACGACAATGATGGACCGAGAAAAGGAACTGATTCTCAAGGCGATTGATTCTACCCAGAGAAAGTTTTTTATTATTGATCCGGATTACAAAATTCTGGCGGCCAATCATTATACCAAACAGATGGCCGGGGGCGAGGAAATTAAAGGGCGGGTCTGTTATCAGGTTTTCTGCAAACGGGATCAGCCCTGTGACAATTGCACCGCCCGCCGCGTCAAAGAGACCTGGCAGCCCGCCCTGGCCAGTATGAAACGAGGTAATTTTGACGTGGCCGGCGACGGTGTCTGTTTCTATTCTTATCCGATTTTTGCCGATGACAGGATAGAGGCCATGGTCACCGTTGATTTTGATATCAACGCGGTGGGAGAGATGCTGGAAAGGGTGGAACGGTCCAACGCTTTTTTGCATAACCTGATCCTGAGTTCGGTGGATGGTGTTATCGCCTCTGACATGACCGGTCAGATAATCATCTTTAATGAAGCGGCTTCGGAAATAACCGGCTACGATGTTGACGAGGCCTTTCAGAAGCTTAATATCCGGGATGTGTATCCGGACGACGGGGCCCGGGAGGTGATGCGCCGGTTAAGGAGCGATGAGTACGGCGGCAAAGGCAAGTTAAAGTCTTATGATGTCACCATGCTGCGTAAGGACGGCGGAACGCTTCCCATCAGGTTGAATGCTTCGGTTGTGTACGAAGGTGATCAGGAGATTGCTTCGATTGGTTTTTTTCACGACATGACCGAGGAACTGAACATGAAAGCCAATCTGCAAAAAACGCAAACCCAGCTGTTGCAGGCGGAAAAGATGTCTTCCCTGGGAAAACTGGCGGCCGGAGTCGCCCATCAGCTGAACAATCCTCTGGGTGGGATAACCCTTTACGCCAAATTACTGCTTGAAGATTACGAGCTCAACAAAGAGGCGATGGAGGATGTGCAGCGTATTATCAGTGATGCCCAGCGGGGTACTGAAACGGTTAAAGAGCTTTTGGAGTTTGCCCGTCAGACCCGTATGAAAAAGAGTTCCGTGGACATTAATCAAATAGTTTCCCGGACCCTCTTTTTGTTGGAGAATCAGACTTTGTTCCATGATATCGAGATAGAAAAGAATTTTTCCGGCCAGCCGCTTTTTGTGACGGCTGATATGCAGCAGATGAATCATGTTTTCATGAATATTATTCTGAATGCCGCCCAGGCCATGGAAGGCAAGGGACGACTGGTCATAGAAACAGGACATAAACCGGCCGGTGATCGGGTATTCATTGCGATTTCTGATACCGGACCGGGCATTCCTGACGAGGTGCTGGCCCATATTTTTGAACCTTTTTATACCACCAAGGAAGAAGGCAAGGGTACCGGACTGGGACTGAGCCTGGTTTACAGCATTATTGACGAACATGGTGGTGTTATTTCTGCTGAAAACAAGTCAGACACAGGAGTTGTCTTTACCATAGAACTGCCTGTTGAAAACGAAAAAGGAGATGAAGACAGTGGAAGTTAAACAACCCATTAAGATTCTGGTAGTTGACGATGAGAAGGACATCCGGGAGGGATGCGTGCGGGTCCTGAGACGGGTTAAGGATTGCGAAGTGCAGGCCGCGTCTAATGGTAAGGAAGGGCTGGATCTGATTGAAGAAGATTCCTTTTCGATCGTTCTGCTTGACCTGAAGATGCCCGGCATTGACGGTATGGACGTGCTTCGGGAAATTCAGGACCGGGAAGAAGACATTCTGGTTATAATTATCACCGGTTTTGCCACGGTTGAGACCGCCATTGAAGCCATGAAGCAGGGCGCTTATGATTTTATCCCCAAGCCGTTCGATCCTGCTCAGCTGAGAATAGTGGTGGAACGTGCCATGGAAAAAATCCGCCTGCAGCAGGAAACCGAAAGGCTGGCGGCGGAGCGCCAGAAGACCCTGGCTGATCTGGATACCGAAAAAAGCCGTATCAGTGCGATCGTGGCCTCTTTACCCAATGGCATGGTGGTGACCGATATTTCCGGTCAGGTGGTCCTGATCAATCCGGCTTTTAAAGAAATTGCCGGTCTGGATCAGCAGGCTTCGGCTGGCAGCGATATCTCCACTTATATCGAGGATGAGGGCTTTTGTGAAATGGTCAGGAACTTATCCCGGGGGGGCGGGGACAAAAGCGACGATGTTTCCATATATGAACTGGAGGGGGCCGGCGGAAAATTTCTGATCGCCCGGGGGCGTTCCGTGTTCAGTGAGGCGGGGGATTGCATCGGGGCCGTGGTCACCCTGGGTGACATTACTTCCATCAAAATGCTGGATCAGCTTAAATCCGAGTTCGTGGCCAAGGTGTCCCATGAATTACGTTCTCCCTTGTCAACCATTCACGAGCAGCTGGGGGTGGTTTTAAAAGACATGGCCGGCGGCGACACGGAAACGCATGACGAGCAATATCTTATTTCCCGGGCCAAGGAGAAAACCAGCGCTCTTATCTCGCTGATCGGCGATTTACTGGATCTTTCCCGGATTGAAGCCGGCGGCACCGTCCATAATATCAGGCAGATCAAAGTGGAGGAGCTGCTGTCCAGTATTGTTGATTTTCTCGGCAGCCGGGCCGAAGCCAAGCAGCAGAAAATTTCCCTGGAGTTGGGTCAATCTGAATTTCCGGAATTAACCGCGGATCCCATGGCCCTGGAAAGTATTTTCGGCAACCTGGTGACCAACGCCATTAATTATACCGGTGAAGGCGGTGAGATTACCGTGAGCATGGATTTGGTCGATGAAAGCCTGCGAGTGAAAGTGGCGGACAATGGCTTCGGCATTGAAGAGCGGCATCAGGAGAAAATATTTGAAAAGTTTTATCGGGTCAAGGATGATAATACCCGTTACATCACCGGTACCGGCCTGGGGCTTCCAATTGTAAAAGGTCTGGTGGAAAAGATGAATGGCACCATAACGCTGGAGAGCGCCCCCGGGCAGGGGTCGGTTTTTACGGTGACACTTCCGGTTAAATCATAAAAAAAAGTCCATCCCGGCTGTCGCAACCGGGATGGACAATTATTTGCGCGGTTATATTACCGAAACAAATTGCCTGGTCGGTCGATTTGCTTGATTTACCCGATCAGGTTTTTGACGCTTTCGCAGATATCTTCCGCCGAGGCGGGCTTGGGCAGGTAATCGTCAGCTTCCATGGACATGCCGTCAAAGTGGGAATAGCGGGTGGAGCTGACGTGATCGGCCACGGCTGTCAGCAGTACGATGGGAATGTCGGAATATTTTTCATCGGATTTAAGTTCGGAGCAGGTTTCATAACCGTCCTTTTCCGGCATCATCACGTCCAGAACAATCGCGTGCGGCGGATTCGCGGCTACTTTCTCCAGGGCCTCGACGCCATTATAAGCCACCTCCACCTTAAAACCTTCATCCTCCAGGTATTTTTTAATGACCGTGACAAGATCCGGTTCATCGTCAACCACTAGAACTCTTTTTTCAGCCATAATCCCATCCCTTTCTTCATTTGTTTCATAATTTTCAAAGGCCGTACCATTATCAGCAACAAATGGTGAACCCCGCTCTTTTGTTATTCTATCGCAGGCCGGGGTAAAAGGCCAGCCCTTTTAGCGATTTCCGGTACTTTTTCTTCCCATTCGATGGCCATGATATGAAAACCGCTGATACCTTCCATTTCCTTTAAACGCTCGATTGTCTCCACGCAAATGTTGACGCCTTCTTCGGCCTGTTTTTCCTTGGGAGTGTCGGACAGACGTTTGACCACTTCGTCGGGAACATCCATGCCGGGCACCCGGTTTTTCATGAACTTGGCCATGCCGGCCGATTTCATGGGTGTCACGCCGGCCATGATGAATATTTTTTCATGGAGCCCCCGGTCGCGAACCCCTTTCATCCACTCTTCGAATTTGTTCAGATTATAGATGCACTGGGTCTGAATGAATTCCACTCCGGCGGCGGCTTTTTTGGCCAGGCGCGGTACCCGGATTTCAAACGGATCGGCAAAGGGATTGGCCGCCGCGCCCACAAACATGGCGGGGGGCCGGGCAATCTCGTCGCCGCCGAGAAATTTGCCTTCATCACGCATCTGCCGAACCGTCTGAATCAACTGCATGGAGTCCAGGTCATGGACATTCTGGCCGCTGGCACAGTCTCCAAAACTCTGGTGGTCTCCGGACAGGCAGAGAATATTGTGAATGTCAAAGGAGGCCGCTCCCAGGATATCACTTTGCATGGCAATGCGGTTGCGATCACGGGTGACCATTTGCAGAATTGGTTCCAGCCCCATCAGTTTTAACCGGATGCAGGCAGCCAGGCTGCACATGCGGGTAACCGAGGTCTGGTTGTCGGTAATATTGATAGCGTCCACGCAGTCTTTCAGCAGTTCGCCTTTCCTGGTGATGACTTCCGGGTCGGTGCCCCGGGGAGGGCCGCATTCCGAGGTTACGGCCAGCTGT
Source organism: Desulfosudaceae bacterium (assembly GCA_046539175.1). Classification (GTDB taxonomy): domain Bacteria; phylum Desulfobacterota; class Desulfobacteria; order Desulfobacterales; family Desulfosudaceae; genus CAYTQK01. The sequence goes on along the minus strand of JBKHHL010000014.1, from coordinate 18,102 downwards.
CCGGAAGTCAGAACTTTTTCAAGTCGGCTTGGCGTTTTAGGGCTCATTCGGCAACATCCTCCTTGGTCACTTTTCTGGGTCCCCCGGCTCTGTCAGCGGACCAGTCTTTGATTGCGAACAGGTTTTCATAATCATCCAGGCGGTTAAGCGCCTTGAGGCGATCGATAATCAATTGCCAGGCACAGTCGATCTCTTTGCTTATTTCGCACTTGCCGTCGGTTGATCCACCGCAGGGACCGTTCAGCAGTCGCTTGGCGCATCGGGCCACGGGGCATATCCCGGCGGTGTATGCCAGGACGCATTGACCGCAGGCCTGGCAGCGTTCTCCCCATACCCCCCGTTCTTCGGTGGCACCAAGAAAACAGGTGTTGACGCCGGGATAAACCGGCATCTCCAGGTATTTTTCCGCGGTAAACTGAACGCCAACGCCGCAGGCCAGGGAAATGACGGCATCATAATTGTCCACCCGGTCGCGGATCTCTTCCAGGTACTCATGATCGCACTGACGTTCCAGGGTGAATTCTTCAACCGTTACTTCCCGGCCTTCCTTGTTAAAGTGCATTCGCAAAGTTGAAGCCAGAATAGCAACTTCCTTTTTACCGCCTGCTTCACAAACCGTGACACATTCATTGCATCCCAGCACCAGAATACGGCCATGGTCTTCGACATAGCCGATAATTTCCTGGATGGGTTTTGGTTCAGCGACAATCATATGTCTTTCCTCACTTTTTAAACGGTGGTCGGCGGTCTGTTCAAGCCGCCTGGTGCCTGCTCGTTTTGGGTTTAATGGGACTGGGTCCCAGTTTAGATATTATTTCATGCATTTCCTGGGCAAACTGGGCGAAGAGGGGGCCTTCGCCGGACGAAAGGTTGTACATCCGGACTCTTTCTCCCTCGATGCCGATGGAATCAAGAATTTTTTGAGCCCGCTCCACCCGTCGCCGGGCTTTCAGGTTACCGCTGATAAAATGGCAATCTCCTTCCATGCAGCCCACCAGGTAGACCCCGTCAGCGCCTTTTTCAAAGGCTCGGAGAAGATGAATGACATCTACCTTGCCCGTACAGGGTACCAGAATGATTTTAATGCTGGTGGGGTATTGCAGACGCATCGAACCTGCCAGGTCCGCCGCTGAATACCCTCAGTAATTACAGCAAAAAGCGATAATGGTTGGTTCAAAATTTTCTGACATCAGTCAATTTCCTCCAGTAGCGCGTCAATTTTACTGGTTATCTGGATGTCTTCATACCAGTTCAGTTCAATGGCCTTGGCCGGACATTCGGAGGCGCAGACGCCGCAGCCCTGGCACAAGGCCGGATCAATTTCACTGACGCCGTCCTGATTGATTCTGGGCACGCCGTAAACGCAGGAACGAACGCAGACGAGACAGGAGGCGCATTTTTCCGGATCAACCTGGGCTATGACGGCCGACAGGGTCAGGCTGGAGCGGGACAGCAGGGCGGCGGCCCGGGAAGCGGCCGCCTGGGCCTGTGAAATCGCCTCGGGGATCAGACGGGGGCTGTGGGCGGTGCCACAAATATAAACGCCCTCGGTGGACATCTCCACCGGCCGTAACTTGACATGGGCTTCAATCATATAGCCTTCGGAGTTGCGGTCGAGCTTCATGATCTGCCCCAGTTCTTCGGTATCGGCCGCCCGCATGCCGGTGCTCAAAGCCACAAGATCCGGGGTTACGCGCAGTTTGCGACCCAGAACGTGGTCGGTAAAGGTAACCGCCGGGCCGTCCGGGGTTTTTTCAACCAGCGGCGGTTCTTCGGCCTCGTATCGGAAGAACAGTACTCCCAGTTTCCGGGCCTCGGTGTAGTAGTCTTCCAGGAAACCGTAAGTTCGCATATCACGATAAAGGATATACACCTCGGTTTCCGGCCGCGTCTTTTTTATGGTCAGAGCATTCTTTACAGCCGCTTGACAACAGTAACGGGAACAGGCCGGGTTGGTCTCATTTCTGGAACCGACGCATTGGATCATGACTACCTGATCCAGGTCGCCCATCTCTTCGGTTGCCAGTCGCCGGGACAGTTCCGTCTGGGTTATTACCGATTCCTCCTGACCATAGAGATACTCGGTCGGTTCATATTCCGTGGCACCGGTGGCCAGGATGACCACGCCATGTTTAATTTTTCGTTCATACATGGCCGGACCGACCAGTACCTCGGTTTGGAAATTACCCTTGAATCCGGAAAAATTGACGATCAGGGCGTTGGTCAGTACTTCGATGCCGGGATGATTGGTGACGCGTTCGATCAGGGTCTTGAGATAGGCGCCGATGTCTTCGCCTTCAATGGTTTTGGTGAGATTGAGGCTCATGCCTCCCAGCCGATCTTCTTTTTCCAGGAGAATGGTTTCAAATCCCTGTTCGGCCAGCACCAGGGCGGCGTTCAGTCCGGCCACGCCGCCTCCCACGATCAGCCCGGTTTTGGTGACCGGTATCTGCTTGTCGTGCAGCGGGTAAAGGGTAACGACTCTGGCCACGGCCATGCGGACCAGGTCAATGGCTTTTTCTGTCGCCTGTTCCGGGGTGTTGGTATGGCTCCAGGAGCCCTGGTTGCGGATATTGGCCATTTCAAAAAGATATTTGTTCAGGCCGCAGGCTTCCAGGGTTTCCATGAATATGGGTTCATGGGTTTTAGGCGTGCAGGAAGCCACCACCACCCGGTTGAGGTTGTTTTCCCGGATAATTTCTTTCATGGTGTCCTGCACATCCTGGGAGCAGGTGAACAGGTTGGTGTTGCAATAGGCCACCTGGGGAAGCTGTTCGGTGCTGGCCACCACCCGGTCGACGTCAACGACTCCGGCGATGTTGATGCCGCATTTACAGACAAAGACCCCGACTCTGGGCTCCTGTCCGGCGATATCCATTTCTTCGGGAATATTTTCTTTCTTGGTACAGGTGTCCCGAACCGGAGCAAGCCCCATAGCCGCCCGTCCGGCGGCGGCGCTGGCCTGGGTGACGGATTCCGGGATGTCTTTGGGACCCTGTAAAGCCCCGCAGACATAAATGCCCGGTCGCGAGGTTTCCACCGGGGAAAATGGTTGAGTCTCCACGAACTGATGACGGTTCAGGTCGATCCCCAACCGTCGGGCCATGTTAAGGGTGGTCTCGGCCGGTTGCAATCCCACCGACAGAACCACCATATCAAAGACCTCCTCGCGCATCTGGCCGGCATCATCGGCGTATCGCAATCGCAGATCGCCGTCAGCCAGGGGCAAGACGGTGTGGACGCGCGCTTTTGTAAAGCGGATGCCCATGTCTTTGGCCCGGTGAAAGTATTTTTCATAGTCCTTGCCGAAGGTCCGCATGTCCATGTTGAATATGGTACACTCAAGGTCGTCATGGGAGTGCTCCTTGGCGATCATGGCGTCTTTGACCGCGTACATGCAGCAGACCGAAGAGCAGTAGGCGTTGTCGCAGCGATTGTTGTCGCGGGAACCGACACATTGCAGCCAGGCGATTCGGGCCGGCAGCTTCAGGTCAAGCGGACGCCGCAGATGACCCTGATAAGGGCCGGTAGCGCTGAGGATACGTTCAAATTCCAGGCTGGTGAGAACGTTCGGGGAGCTGCCGTATCCGTAAAAATCCAGATGTCCGGGGTCAAAGGGCACCGTCCCGGCAGCCAGGATGACCGCCCCGGCCTCGACCTCGGTGGTGTTGACCTTGTCACTGTAAGTTATGGCCTCGGCGATACAGATTTTGTCGCACAAGCCGCAGCCGATGCATAAGTCCGGATCAATGGCATAGGACAGTGGCACGGATTGGGCGTATTTAATGTAGGTAGCGGAACGATTGGCCAGATTGCAGTTAAATTCATCCGGTCCCTTGACTGGACAGACCCGGCTGCATTCACCGCAGCCGGTACATTTAACGGGATCGATATACCGGGGTTGGTTGACGAGCTGAACGGTGAAATTACCGGGTTCGCCGGATATCGATTCCACCTCGGTATTGGTTATTATGTCGATGTTGAGATGCCGGCCGACCTCGACCAGTTTGGGTGAAATTACTCAGATAGTACAGTCATTGGTCGGAAAGGTCTTGTCCAGCTGAGCCATCAACCCCCCGACAGTGGGTGATCGTTCCACCAGGTGGACGTAATACCCTGAATTGGCAAGATCCAGTGCGGCCTGCATGCCGGCGATACCGGCACCAACCACCACCACACTCCCCATCATTTTTTCTGTAGTTGCCATACTATCCCCGTTTTGTAAGTATTGTCTTTGATGGCTTCGTAAAAAGTCCGATTGCCGCAAGGCGGCCGGCTGCGTTGCAGCGTTTTTCTCGGAATTTCACGTACTGCTAAGTACGCTGCATTCCTCGAAAAACTCTGCGCCTTGATCTCGAACTTTTTACTTTGCCATCCCAAAAAATGGACTTTTTACGAAACCATCGTTTTTGATGGCTTCGTAAAAAGTCCGATTGCGCTTCAGTTCTCCAGCCGGATTAACCGGGGGTTCCGGTCTTCATAACCGGTCACGCCGGCCAGGCCCTCTTTTTCCAGGTCCACCAGGCAGGTCGCCACGGTGGGCACCGCCAGGCCAGTAGCCGCGGCGATCTCGGCGAGCAGCCGGCCTTCTTCCCGGGCCAGGGATTCCAGGACCAGGGCTTTTTGGTACTCTTCCCGCACGGCCTGGTTAAGCAGGGGACGGTACCGTTCCGGCGGAATTTTTTCGCCGTAAACGTTGCCCTGTTCTTCCAGGTGGCGTTCCATCCCGATCAGCCAGCGGATTCTGGTGGTGGACAGGGTCCGGCGAACCGCGGTCAGCGGCAGGCGCCACTTGTCGCGGTCAACGGGTCCCAGGTCGGTTATGTCCTGGCAGATCTGGTTGGCGTATTCGGCAAACAGCTTGCCTTCCGCGGAACTGACCCATTTCAAAAATATCCGCTGGCGGCCGATGCCGGCCAGATCCAGAAGTTCGGACAGGGCCATCATTTTTTTCTCGGCATGAAGATTACCATCCTGGTAATGACATTCACCCGGATGTCAGCCGGCCACGAATACGCCGTCGTACCCCTTTTCAAACGCTTCCACCACAAACAGTGGATCCACCCGGCCGCTGCACATGACTCGCACCGGGCGGATGGCGGCCGGATACTGGAACCGGGATACTCCCGCCAGGTCGGCCCCGGCGTAAGCGCACCAGTTGCATAAAAATCCGATTATTTTTGGTTGACCGTTGTCCATGACTTCTCCTTTGCCTACATGCCGGCCGCCACGGCCGCCTTGATCTGTTGGTTCCGAAAATGCTTCATGTCAATCGCCTGTTGCGGACAGCCGGCGGCGCAGGTGCCGCAGCCCTTGCACAGCGCTGATATGTTCTCCGCCCGAAAGCCCCGGCCTTCCACCGGCTTCAGCTGGATGGCCCCGAAGGCGCAGACGCTTTCGCACAGGCCGCAGCCGATACACAGGTCCTGGTCCACTTCCGACACAATCGGCTCGATGGTGATCTGTTCCCGGGACAGGACCGTGGCCGCCCGGGAAGCCGCGGCTTGCGCCTGGGCTATGGATTCTTCCAGGAATTTGGGGTAGTGGGCCAGGCCGCAGATAAACACCCCGTCAGTGGCGCAATCCACCGGCCGCAGCTTGGCGTGGGCCTCGGCCAGAAAATTCTCCTCATTGACCGAGACCTTGAACATTTTCGTCAGCTCGCCGTGATCAGCCGGTTCAATGGCCGTGGCCAGGTTGACCAGGTCGGCCTCGATGGCCAGGTCCTGCTCCAGCACCGGGTCATAGACAGTTACCAGCAGGCCCTGGTCGTTCCGGCTGACCAGCGGCCGGCGTTCCGGGGTGTAGCGGATAAACATGACCCCCATCCGGCGGGCCTGCTGGTAAAGCAGCTCCCGTTCGCCATAAGTCCGGATGTCGCGGTAGATGATATATACCTTCCGGTCCGGCTTTTCTTCCTTTAAACGAATAGCGTTTTCAATGGAAGCGGTGCAGCATATCTTGGAGCAGTAGGGCCGGTTTTCGTCCCTGGAGCCGACGCACTGAATAAAGACGACGCTGTCTGCTTCGGGCAGAACCGGATGATCCCAGAGATCATGCCAGCGGGTGACCCGGTCACTCTGGTTATAGAGGTATTCCTCGGTGTCGGTCGGAGTGCCGCCGGTGGCCAGCACGGCGATGCCGTGGGAAATGGTCTGCTCGCCGGCGGCGGTCCGGGCGGTGGTCTCAAAATTGCCGATAAATCCCGAGGCATGGGTAATCTCGGCCGAGGTCAGGACGGTGATGTCGTCTCGCCGGGATATCTCTTCGGCCAGGTTCGTCACGAACTCCCGCCGCCGGTCGTTTTTGATATACTGCCGGACCGCGCCGCCCAGTTCGGGGGATTGTTCCACCAGCGTCACCGGAAAACCCTGGTCGGCCAGGCTCCGGGCCGCGGTCATGCCGGCCACGCCACCACCGACCACCAGGACCGGCCGATTAATATCCACCCGCGCCGGGATCAGGCTTTCCAGCCGGGCCGCCCGGGCTACGGCCATGGCCACCAGGTCTTTGGCCTTGGCGGTGGCCACTTCCTGATTATGGGAATGCACCCAGGTACACTGGTTGCGGATGTTGGCCATTTCAAATAAATAGGGGTTCAAACCGGCTTCGCGCAGGGTTTCCTGGAAGAGAGGCTCATGGGTCCGGGGGGTGCAGGCCGCTACCACCACCCGGTTTAATTCCTGTTCGGCAATGATCTGGATCATCTTGTCCTGGGTGTCCTGGCTGCAGGTAAACAGATTCTCTTGGGCGTAGACCACTCCCGGCAGGCTCCGGGCGTATTCCGCTATTAACGGCACGTCGGCGATACCGCCGATGTTGGAGCCGCAGTTGCAGACAAAAACACCGATCCGAGGTTCCTGGCCGGAAATGTCCCGCTCCGGCGGAAACTCCCGGATATTGGTCCGCTCCCCCCGGACCGGGGCCAGCAGCCGGCCGGCGCTTTCGGCGGCGGCGCTGGCTTCCATGACCGAATCGGGTATGTCTTTGCAGCCCCGCGCTACTCCGGCCGCGAAGATCCCCGGCCGGCTGCTGGCCACCGGAGTAAGATCGTCGGTGGCGATAAACCGGGAGGAGTTTAGCTCGATGCCCAGGGTATCGGCCAGAATGGCAGTTTTAGGGGAAGCTTCCATGCCTACCGACAGCACCATCAGGTCAAACGATTCTTCTTTGATGTGGCCGGACTCGTCCACGTAACGGCCCGTCAGGGTGCCGTCCGGGGCTTCGGTAATGGTATGAATCCGCGAACGGACAAAACGGACTCCTTCCTTCTTGGCCCGCTCGTAATATTTTTCGAAATCCTTGCCATAGGTGCGCATATCCATCATGAAGATGGTGGCCTCCATCCGGCCGGGCACGTGCTCGCTCGTCATCATGGCCTCTTTCAAGGCGTACATGCAGCAGACCGAGGAACAATAAGCATTGTCGCAACGGTTAAAATCACGTGACCCGACGCACTGCAGCCAGGCGATTTTTTCCGGCACCCGCCCGTCCGAGGGCCGCTTCAGCTCTCCGCCCATGGGACCGCCCGAAGACAACAGCCTCTCATATTCCAGGCTGGTAACCACGTTGGGCAGAGCGGCGTACTGGTAGTTGTCCAGTCCGGAGGGATTAAAAGCCCGCAGGCCGGTGGTCACGATGACCGCTCCCACTGAAAGGGTCAGATCCTGAGCGGTATCTTCAAAATTGATGGCCCCGGCCGGGCAGAATTTTTCGCAGGCCTTGCATTTACCCTTTTCAAAATAGATACAGCGATCCGCTTCTATGACGTATTTCAGGGGGACCGCCTGGGGATAGGGCACGTAAATGGCCTTGCGCACCGCCAGGCCCTCTTCATATTCGTCGTCTACCTTGCGGGGGCACTTTTCCGCGCAGACACCGCAGGCAATACATTTATCCATATCCACGTATCGCGGATTCTGCCGGACAGTGGCGGTAAAATTACCCGCTTCGCCGGTCAGACCGGTAACTTCGGATAAGGTTAACAATTCGATATTCAAATGCCGGCCGACCTCGACCAGTTTCGGTGAAATAATTCACATGGCGCAGTCATTGGTGGGAAAGGTCTTGTCCAGCTGCGCCATGACGCCGCCGATGGCCGGGGATGACTCCACCAGGTAGACGTAAAAACCCGCGTTGGCCAGGTCCAGCGCCGACTGCATCCCGGTGATGCCACCGCCGACAACCATAACCGCTCCGGAAAGTTTATCAGGTGATCGCCCGAGGTTATTCGGGGGGGTGGAAGCTGTTGCGGTTTTTCCCATATCCTCCTCCTGCTTGGATTTTTATTGGGTAAAATCAGTATGTTGGTAAAGCAGGCCTTATCCCCCGGTGGTGCCGAGCAGCTCCGGGAGCTTGTCTTCCCATCCGATGGTGGACAGGCAGACGCCGCTGAAATTCTCTTTTTTCAGCATGGCAATTGTTTCTTTGGCAATGCGGACGCATTCGCGTGTTTTATCGCCGGCTTTCTGGATGCGCTGAATCAGTTCCCGCGGGATATGAATATGGTCCATATTGCGGTCCAGGTAGCGTGCCATGCCGGCTGATTTAAGAAGCAGTACGGTGGGAATGATATGAATTTGGTCAAGGTCAATCCGGTTTAAAAAAGGCCTGATAGCGGCCATGTCAAAAATCGGCGGGGTTATAAAGAAGCCGACTCCGAGGGATTTCTGGGTGCCCATTTCTTCAATGGTTTTTTCCAGGTGATATTCCTTGACAGTGGGATTGACGGTGGTTCCCACAAAAAAATGGGGCGCTCCGGTAAGCTTAATGTTAGCCATATCCCGGCCATCAGCCAGAGTTTGAATCATGTGCAGCAGCTGATGAAGATCGATATCATAGACCGGTTGAGCCTGGTGATGGTCTCCCACGCTGGGATCGTCGCCGGTTACTGCCATGATATTGCTGATGCCGCAGGCTGAGGCCGCCAGGAGATCGGCCTGTAAGGCCAGGCGGTTTCTGTCTCTGCAATTGGCCTGAAGAACGGTCGGCATGCCTCTTTGCTGTAAAATAAGCGCTCCGCCCAGCGAACTCATCCGCATGACCGCGTTACTCATTTCGGGTATGACAAAAGCGTCCACCGCTCCTTTGACCCTGGTGGCGGCCGTTATCAGGGGAGCAACATCAACGCCCTTGGGGGGTTCCATCTCAGCCAGAATGGCAAAATCTCCCGCGTCAAGTTTATCCTTCAATTGCATCCGCGTTCCTCCGTCAGGTTTGGGGGATTTTTAAGAATACCGGCAAATGAATCTGATTTAAATGGAAAAGTAAAATTTATTGATCCCTTTGAAACAATACCAAAAATATTTTAAAAAAGCCTGAAGCGTTCAGCTCAGGCATAAAAAACAAGTTGACCGGTGGCGGTCAGAAAAGAACACTATTTGCTACTAAATTGGTATGGTATTAACCTGAAAAAAAAATCCTGTCAATATTATTTCCTGCCTGCAAGTTAGCTGAGATTCCCCCTGGAATTTTACGTTATACCGCATAGACAATGTAATCCCTGCTTAGAATCTCTTGTCAGGCCGTATTGCCGGTCACAAAAATTGGCGCCATGACCGGACTCGTAAAAAGTTCGGTTCTCCGGGGCTAAGCCCGGGCTCAGACCCCGGAGAACGGCTTGACGTCTTTCAGCTTGACATCGTTTCAGTGTTAAATCATAATATAATAAAATTGTAAAGATTATTTGGTAAGCGTTCCGTCGTCATTTCAGGGACAAGGTCTCAACTCCTCCGGTAATAAAATTATCATTTATTTCAGATTATTGTCCGGATTTCGAGAAAATAAACCAGGATTTTCCAGGCCTCCCGAATTATCGCGGACCTGGCCTTTCCCAGAGGGGCTCTTTATCAAGCTGTCAAAACATTGATTGCCCGAAAAAACACCGTCATTTATCCGGTATTTTCGCAGACCGGATTGTTCTGGTACTTTTAAGCGGAGGTAAAACAACATGAAATTTTTATGCTATCTCGCGACTATAATGATATTGACCACTACCGCCGCTCTGGCGGCGACCGGCAGCATAGAATTTGTCAACCGCTGGCCGGAAACTTCGCCCAACGTCATGGCCGGAGATGGAACCTATCTCTATCATGGTGACGGCGAAGTTATTTCCGTGTATGATCCCACTGACTTCACCCTCCAGGACCGGGTTACCATTTCCCTGACCGGGGCGGGAGATATCGGCGAAGGAGAAGTCGCCGGCACCGAAGGTATTTCCGGAGTTTTTTATGCCGATGGGTACCTGTACGTGACCTGCGGCAGTGAAGGGCTGCGGATCTATGAAACTACCACTCCGCAGGAGGGTTTTTTAAACCCTGTTTCGTCCGCTGATTATCCGGTAATCAAAGACGGTAAAAGAGCTTTTGCCAAAGATATTTACGTGGATGGCAATTATGCCTACCTGGCTTATTTCTGGCTGACCAGCGAGGGATACGACAGCGGCCTGGAAATTATTGACGTCTCGGATCCGACAGCGCCAGAATGGGTGAGCACAGGAAAACTGCCGTCGTCATTTGCTGAAATAAAAAAAGCTCAGGCCATTGTGGTCTCCGAGGACGGGAAATACGCTTATATAGCCGATATGTTTAACGGCATGGGAGTGTTTGATATCTCCGACAAGACCGATCCTCAACTTACTGCTTATTCTTACATGGCCAGCGCTCTTGACGTGGCCGTGTCCGATGATGGTTACGCTTATGTCGCCTGTGCCGGCAATGGTATTAACGTGGTGGACGTCGGCAGCGACAAGATTACAGAGAATATCGACAACCTTGATATTACTGCTTTCAGCGATTACGCCGTTGAGGGCACCAAGTCGGCGGCGGTCGAAGCAAGCGGGGATCATATTTATGTGGGGGACGTTAATCTGGGCTTGGTTATCCTGGATAATTCCGACCCGGAAGGGATCAGTGACAGCAGCTGGATCGGGCATTATAGTGAAAATCTGGCCGGAGTATACCGGGTGTATGTGGATGAGGCAGAAGATATGGCCTATGCCGGTGACACCCGGAACGGTCTGGTTCAGATTGATGTCAGTGATCCGGCTGAGCCCGCGCTTGTTTCTGATGCAGAAGACACGGCCACGCCGGCTGATATAGATGCTTTGCACATTGATATTGCCACCAGTTATGTTTACGGTGTGGATGATGATGCCACCACAACTGAGGGGATACAGGAAGGTCTGCGCGTTCTTTTCGCGGTGAAATCGGATAATTACGTTACCTTTTTGCTGAAAGGGTGGCTGGGAACCGAGGGTGAGGCCCGGGATGTAGTGGCTGACGGTGATTATGTTTATATTGCCGACGGCAGCGACGGCTTGAAAATAATCGATCCCGGTCTGCCGGAGGAGGACGCGGACGGCAACCGGGCCACGGAAAATCCGGTCTCGCCCGTTCTGATTGGTGGTTACGATGAATCTGACGGTTTCAGCGGAGACGCCACCGGGGTTTGCGTGGCCAATGATAACGCCTATGTCGCGGCTCGAGCCGGCGGATTGCAGATTTTTGATGTTTCTGATCCGACGATTCCCACGCTGGAAGGAAAAAACGAAACGGACGTGACTGATGCCAGGGCCGTTTTCGTGGAAAATAACCTGGCTTATGTGGCTGACGGAACCGAGGGCCTGAAGATAGTTGATGTTTCAGAAAAAAATGATCCCGTATTACGGGGGGTGTTTGAGATACCAGATGGTGATGACCAGGACGAAGAACCGGGTACGGCTATGGATGTAATCAAAGTCGGGAATCTGGCTTATATCGCCGCCTTGAACGAGGGATTACAGGTTCTTGATGTGTCGGATCCCGATGATCCTTTCTATTTTGGAGACAGATATACCGCTGTACCGTATAACGAGGTCAAGGGGGTCTACGCCGCCCGTTCCGACGTAAATGATTCCGTTGACCTGGTCTGGTTGGCCAACGGCCAGGGCGGTACCGAGGGCGGGGAAACTATGGGTTTTTTCACCAATCCCGACACGGTTCCGCCCCAACGCGTTAACGGCTATCGCAGCTTTGGTGATGCCAAGGATGTCATGGCGATCGGGGATTTTGCCTATCTCGCCGACAGTGCCGGCGGCCTTCAGGTTTTGGGAGTTCGTGAAGGCAGCGGGGAATTGGGTGACTGGCATGATGACGTAACCTCTGTTAATACCGATCGGGATATCAGCAGCGGTTGTTTTATTGAAGCTGTTTTTTCGCGGTTATCCGCCTGGCGTCCATTCGGAAATTAGTCCTTATCTGTATTTTTAAAAATTGTTCCTTGAAGACGGAGCATAATTATAGTAAGTGTCAAATTTGACGGCTTCGTAAAAAGTCGGGATTTACCATACTTCGTCACCCCGGCGGAGGCCGGGGTCCATTAAAATCAAATAGTTCTGGATTCCGGCTTTCGCCGGAATGACAAGGTAGGGACTTTTTACGAGTACATCAAAATTTCTTAATCAGCAAATAATGATGGCTGGAAGTAAACAGCTGATAAAACGGTGGCCACAGGCTTTGAGCGAAGCGGTCATCAGTAAAGGTTGACGAACTAACCCATACCAGACAAGGAGGTATACATGGCAGGGATCAACAAGGCGATGATCATCGGCCGGCTGGGCCGGGATCCGGAAGTGCGTTATACTCAGGACGGCCGGGCGGTGGCCAGTTTTTCCGTGGCCACGTCCGAGGAGTGGAAAGACAAGGCCACCGGGGAGAAAAAGGAGCGCACTGAATGGCATCGGGTAGTGGCTTTTGCCCGGCTGGGTGAAATATGCGGCGAGTATCTGGCCAAGGGCCGCCAGGTCTACATCGAGGGCCGCCTGCAAACCCGTTCCTGGGAAAAAGATGGCGTCACCCGTTATACCACCGAAATTGTGGCTAATAATATGCAGATGCTGGAGCCCAAGGGCAGCGGCGGCGGGTCGTACTCCGGTCCGGATGAGCCGCCTTTCCCTGACGGCGCCGGCGCCGGCGGTGGCCCGGGAGACGATGATATCCCGTTTTAAATACTCCGGCGGATTGTTCCGGTTGTGATTTTCCAGGTTTGAAGTGTCTGCTGGGAAGCCGTGGTCGCGTTAACGCGACCACGGCTTTATATGGGCAGAGAAAAAAATAAATTCACAAGCCAGCCCGGTTCCGGCCATTTTGTCGACCGGCTTGTCTTTTCGACCGGATTGCCGGTTGAGTCGCTTTAATCGTTATTATGGTCCTGGTTGTTGTCGAGTTTTTCCTTGTCTTTTTTATCGGACTCGGAAGTAGCTTTTTTGAAATTCTGGATACCTTTGCCGATGCCCGAGCCGATTTCCGGCAGTTTTCCGGCACCAAACACGACCAGTACGATTACCAGTATGATTAATAATTCCGGCATGCCGATGCCAAACATGGCTTTCTCCTTTAAGCTTGTCAATACGGTATCACGTTCCCGGGGATGGTCAGCAGGGCGTTAAGGATCAAATCCTGCTTGTATATTTTTATATTATGACGCCAATAATGTCAATATCTGGTTTATTGCCGGCAGTAACGAGAGGTCCCGTACTTTTTACGAAGCCGTCATAATTCAATAAAACCAAAGGAGCCGTGATTATAATGACAGAACCATTTCAGCCCTGCCTGCGGCCCGCCCTGATCGGCAGCCTGCCCCTGGAAGATCACCAGGAAGCGACCCGCCTGGTCTTGGCCAGCGTGCCGGAAATCCCTCTCTGGGCGCAACTGCCCCTTTACCGGGAAGAGGGCATGGTGGCCCAGTTTTTGCCTGGATTTCCCGGTATCAATCAAACCGGCGACAAGCTTTTTATCAATACCCGGAGCGATTCCTTTGACGACGAGGTGCTGGGGTTTTATGAAGACTACCTGGCCGTTTCCGAAAACGGAGAAGACCTGCTTTCCTCCCGGTTCGCCCTGGGCCGCGACACGGCCGCGGGTTTTTTCGTTTTCATGGATCAGGCCGCCTCGGCCGCGGATTCTCTTCGCGCGGTCAAGGGCCAGATCACCGGCCCCTTTACCTTTGCCACCAGCGTGGTGGACGCCGATGACCGGGCCGTCTTTTACGATGACCAGCTGCGCGATATCGCCGTCAAGCTGATCGCCATGAAGGCCCGCTGGCAGGCCCGCCGGCTGGCCGAGCTGGGTAAGCCGGTCATGATCTTTTTTGACGAGCCCGGACTGACGGCTTTTGGCTCTTCGGCCTTTATCAGTATTTCCCGCGAGGAGGTCACGGCCTGTTTTGAAGAGGTGGTCCAGGCGGTCCAGGCCGAAGGGGCGCTGGCCGGGGTGCATGTCTGCGCCAACGCCGAGTGGTCCATCATCCTGGACTCGCCGGCCGACATTGTCAGCTTTGACGCCTACTCTTTTTTTGACAAGTTCATGCTTTACGCCGACGAGATCATTCAGTTCATGAACCAGGGCAAGATTCTGGCCTGGGGCCTGGTTCCCACTTCCGACGCCGAAACGATCAATCGCGAAACAACTGATTCGTTGGTGGAGCAGTGGGAAGAACAGTGCCGGCAGATAGAAGGGCTGGGCATTGACCGGGCCGTTATCATGAACCAGTCCTTGATTACCCCCAGTTGCGGCACCGGTTCGCTGGACCTGGACGCGGCTCGACGGGTGCTGGACCTGACGGCCGATGTTTCGGCGCGGCTGAGGCAGCGATATTACCGGTAACATCTTATCATAGAGGTGATTATATGAAGGAGGGAACAACCACATTCGAGGGCGCTACCAGGTATGTCCTGGACAGTGAGCTGGCCAGAATAGTCAACGTCTCCATGGCCCTGGAAATGCCGCTGCTGCTGAAGGGAGAGCCCGGTACCGGCAAGACCATGCTGGCCCATGCCATTGCCGAAAGCCTGAATATGCCGCTGATCGTGCTGAACGTCAAATCAAACATGAAGCTGGTCGAGGCGCTTTATCAATATGACACCCTGACCCGGCTGAATGACGCCCGCTTCGGGGATTCACAGCGGAATGTCAGCGATATCGAGGATTATATCCGGATGGGCAAGATCGGCCAGGCCTTTACCGCCGAGGAACGGACCATCCTGCTTATTGATGAGATCGACAAGGCTGACAGCGATTTCCAGGATGACATGCTCGACGTCCTGGACCAGATGACCTTTGATATCGTCGAGATAGACCGGACCGTTTCCGCCCGTCACCGGCCGGTCATTATCATTACCTCCAACGCTAAAAAGGACCTGTCCGATCCTTTCCTGGGCCGGTGCAATTTTCACCATATCGCCTTTCCCGATCCCAAGATGATGCGGAAGATTCTCAATGTCCATTTCCCGGCTATTGACGAGGATCTGCTCAATACCGCCGTGGATGTCTTTTACAAGCTGCGCTCGGTTGACGGTATCGAGAAAAAACCGGCCACCCGGGAGTTGATCAACTGGATCCGGGCCCTGCAGAATGATCCGGATTTCAAACCCAAACGACTGGTCAAGGGAGATATCCCCTACCTGGGGGTGCTGTTCAAGAAAAGCCGTGATTACGAACGCACCTCCGGAGTGGTGGAGCGTCACCGCGGCAGATAATTGCATTTATCGGGTCATAACGGCGATTTTCCATGTTTATTGATTTTTTCTACCAATTGAAAGACATCGGCGTGCCGGTCACGCCGACCTCTTTCATGACTCTGCACAAGGCCCTGGCCCTGGGGCTGGTAGCCTCGGTGGACGATTTTTACACCGCCAGCCGCGCCATCCTGGTCAA
Organism: Desulfosudaceae bacterium; assembly: GCA_046539175.1. Classification (GTDB taxonomy): domain Bacteria; phylum Desulfobacterota; class Desulfobacteria; order Desulfobacterales; family Desulfosudaceae; genus CAYTQK01. The sequence continues at coordinate 2,410 of JBKHHL010000014.1, read as the reverse complement.
GAGTGAACGCTATTTCGACCTGTTTGACCAGCTCTTCGCCCACTATTTCGAGGGCGCCGATCTGCCCGAGGTGGATGACTGGGAAATAGATGAGGTCCTGCGGGACATGCTGGAGGAGTGGCTCAAGGAGCCCAAGGAATTGGCCGACATGCTGGGTCTGGATGAATCCCAACTGGCCAGAATGACCCCGGAAGAGCTGATCGCCTATTTCAAGGAGCGCCTGCAGGAACAGACCGAGCGTCATGACGGCGGCAACCGCTGGATCGGTACCGGCGGCACCTCGCCGGTCGGCCATTCCGGGCACTTTCCGGGCGGCATGCGCGTGGGCGGCTCTTCCAGCGGCAAATCGGCCGTCAAGGTGGCCATGGAGAGGCGTTATAAAGATTATTCCCGCAGCGGTCCGCTGACCCAGGCCCAGGTCGGAGAAGCCCTGAAGCGGCTGCGCAACCTGGTGCCGGCCGGTCCCCGCGACCAGGTCAACGTCGAGGCCAGCATTTACCAGACCGTTCGCAACGGCGGGGAGATCGAGATAGTTTTTGATAAGCGCTTGAAGGACCGGCTCAAGGTGATTCTGGCCATAGACAACGGTGGCTGGTCCATGGACCCTTACGTTTCGGTGGTCCAGACCCTGTTTGATTACGCCCGGGCCCAGTTCAAGGACGTTAAAACCTTTTTTTTTCACAATACAGTTTATGATAATCTCTGGAAAGATCCCACCCGCTATAAGGAACCGCACAAGGTGGCCGAGTTTGCCCGCCTGGATCCGGAAACCCGGCTGATCATGGTGGGCGACGCCAGCATGGCGCCGTACGAGTTGATGGCCAGCGACGGTTCCATCTACATGGATGCCAGAAGCGGCAGACCGAGTATTGAACAGTTGAAAGTCCTGGCCGAGACCTTTCCGCGCAATGTCTGGCTGAACCCGGTGCCCCGGCGCATGTGGGACTATACCCAGACCATTATCATGATCCGTCGGATTTTCCCCATGTTCGAACTTTCCCTGGACGGCCTGGAGCAGGCCGTGACCCACCTGATGGAAAAATAAAGTTTGACGGCAAAGTAAAAAGTTCAAGATAAAGGCTTGCGCAATCACGAGGAACGCAGCGTACTTATAGTGGTACGTGAAATATCCGGGTTAGATGTTAAACAGGCGGCAGGTGTTCTCCCACAGCACGGGAGCCAGTTTTTCCGGGGCCTGTCCCTTGATCTGGGCCAGCTTCAGAAAGACCGATTTGACCAGGGCCGGTTCATTGCGCTTGACTTGATTTCTGTCCGGAGCCGGGGTCAGGTAGGGGGCGTCGGTTTCAATCAGCAGCCGGTCCCCGGGGATAAAGTCCACCATCTCCCGCAGCAGTGCGCCCCGTTTTTTGATGGTGAGGATACCGGTCAGGCCGATATACAGGCCCAGGTCAAGATAGCCCCGCAACTCGTTTTTATCACCGCTGAAACAATGAACTACCCCGGTTTGACGAGTCGCCGGTATCAGGCTTTGGAGTATTTCCAGAAAACGCCCCCCGGAGTCACGTTCGTGAAAAATAAGCGGCAGATTCAGTCCGGCCGCCGCGGCCAGCTGTCGTTGAAACCACTTTTCCTGCTCTTCCCGCGGGGAATGCATGCGGTTGAAGTCAAGCCCGATTTCTCCCCAGGCCCTGACCTGTGGATTTCCCGCGGCAAGGTCGATCAGTTCCTGGATGGCCTCATCAGAGCAATGACGGGCGTCATGGGGATGAATGCCTGCTGAGGAGCAGGCGCCGGGAGTCTCCCGCGCGATATCAGCGGCTTTCCGGGAGCTTGCCGGGGTTATTCCCACGATCATGAAGGCTTCCACGCCGGCCCGGCGGGCACGGTCGATAACGTTTGCCCGGTCGGCGTCGTAGCAGCGATCATCCAGGTGGCAATGACTGTCAAACAGTTTCCACCTGCCTGTTGGATCTATTTTCATGGTTGTTTTTCAGTCCGGGCGCGGTTTCGGGGGCTTTCACCGGAAATTCCGCCGGCCGGGGGTTCTGCCTGTTTACGCTGGTAATCGGCCAGCGCCAGGTAAAAAGCGCCGGCCGCCAGCTCGGCACAATGGGCGTGATCGCTGGGCAGGGTTTGCAGGTAGTTGGAAATTTGATCGGCGTTGATCTTCCAGGCCTCTTCCAGCGATTTGCCCTCGGCCATAAAGGCCACGGTATTGGCGCAGGCACTGGTATTCAGGCAACCATTTATGTTGAAGCGGGCCTTTTGAATGCGGTTGCCCGCGATAACCAGAAAAAATTCAACGGTGTCTCCACAGGTGCCGGTTCGTTTGCCGTAACCATCCGGATTTTCAAGTCGTTCCATCTTTTCTCTGGTGAAGGCCATTTCCAGAAAACGGTCAGCATGGTCCTGCCAGAAATTACCGGGTTTGTTTTTTGCGGTTAACATC
>JBKHHL010000109.1:0-9097 GCA_046539175.1 Desulfosudaceae bacterium | reverse complement strand
CGGCCGGCGGGGCCGCCGGGAACCTCTCGGCCTCCGCCGATAAAACAATGGTTGCGGCCGCCGCTGCCGGTGATACCGGGGCCGATACCAGCGGCCCGAAAACTGGCCCGGAAACTGACCCGAAAACTGACCCGGAAGAGCTTGACCGGGAGTTGCACCAGCAGGTGGTGGTGGCCCGCCTTAAGGAACTGTTCGGTGGCAACATCGCCCATCCCCGGATTCAGCTGCAGGCCATTGAAAAGCTGAGCCGCTATTTAAAACAGGCCTATCCGGACAACTGGCAGGATCAGGTTCTGGACTACCTCACGGCCGCCTTTCCGGATCATGCTGAGGAACTGTATGACAATTATTTAAAATTCACCGAATTTAAGCAGTTGATAAAAGACAACCAGGCTTACCTTCTCAGCATGAGCCCGGAGCAGCAAAAAGAATATCTGTGGGCGACCAGAAAACAATTTTTTGGTGAAAAAGCCGAAGTGATCTGGGAAATGGAACTCAAGGCGGAGCGGCTCAGCCAGTCCCTGGAGGAGCTGAACCTTCGCGAAGAGGCCCGGTTTGACGAAAAGCTCAAATATTACCTGACCGAACTCGATGCTATTTACGGCAACCAGGCCGAGACCTACCGCAAAGTCAGGCAGCAGGAAATGATGGACCAGTTTCTGGCAGTCGACAGCGTCCAGAAGGACCTGCGGCAGATGACCCCGGCCGAGCGCCAGGAAGACCTGGACCGCTTTCGGGAAACCATGGGGCTGGATGAGGCGGCCCGGCAGCGCTGGGCCGAACTGGACCGGGCCAGGGATCAAAGATGGGCCCGGGGCCGGGAATACATGCGCGAACGGAAGCGGGTTCTCCGGGAATCCGGCGGCCCCGACCGGGAAACCCGGCTGGATCAACTGCGCCGGGAGTATTTCGGAACTGATGCCGGATTAATCAAGCAGGAGGAGCGATCCGGCCTGTTCCGCTTTGAGCGGGAACGGGTTTACGGTAAAAATTGAAGCGCTGCCGCAGACAAAGGCCCAAAAGGCGACGCTCAGTTCTGGTCCGAGTCGGTATTGGTAACATTGTAAGTATAAGAACTGACCCGGTTGTTTTCATCAAAACGAATCAACAGGTCCTCGGTTTCCGTCTCGCCAAAAACCCGGTAATGATATAACCCGTAAGTCCAAAGGTCATGCCCGTCTTCAACTCCCACCCGCCAGGGCGGGCCGAACAGATCCCGGACTTCCGTTTTAGTTGTTTCACCTATGTCCAGTTTGGAGACGCCGGCGGACGAAAAGTCCCGGCCGACCGTGGCGCATCCCGAAAGCAGGGGCGCTGCGCCCAACAAGACCGCCAGCACCAGCATAACTGCCGCGTACCGCATAAAAGACCTCCCTGGTGTTTTTTCCGGTTGGTTGTTGGTTGTGTTCTGTTTAACAATAAACTATACATGAAATTATACATAAAATTCCCGCGTTGTCATCCCGGCCCGGTCCGGAATTAATAAGTGTCCATCCATTTCACATGGATGGCACCATCTGGTGTTTCCAATCCAGAAATGTGAATTTTTTCGCAAGGTCAAGGAAAACAAGGGGTTGCGCGGAGGCGTACTGGACGTACGCCGCACAAGCAACCCCGCAGTTTGACGCAGAGATTGCGGAAAAAGGCCATTTATGGATGGAAACTAATAAGCAATCATTTGTTTTGCCGGTCCCGGCCTTCGCCGGAATAAATGTAAAAATATCACGAAATATTCATTTTTCACGACATAGACAAGCAGTCACGACTTTCGGAACAGCCCCGGGCAAACCCGGAGGTGTGAAGGCCTTTTTTAATAACTTTTATTGAATGCCTTCCGCCGGGCGAACAGCCCCGGGCACGGGCTCCCCACCAAGAGCCGGTCAACTTGTAAATGGTAAATGATATTTTATGATACCCGATTTTCAAGGCTACGACAAGGTAGTTGAAATTGAACGCGGCCGGATATCCTCGTTGTTCAAAGGCCGGGTCAGCCACTCTCAGCACCCGGTCCTGCTGCGGCAGATTCCCTTAAAGCACTTCGATAAAAGTCTGCGCGACCGTCTCAACCAGGAAGTTGAACGGCTCCGGACTGTTTCATCGGATTTCGTGCTGAAAGTTTACGACCACACCATTGTCAGCAGCAATGGCGACGCTTCCCTCTTACTGGCCCACGAAGATTTTACCGGCATCCCCCTGATGACCATGATACCGGAGTTCCCCCGGCACCTGGCGCGGGCCGGAGAAAAAAACGCCCGGTTCTGTTTCTATGCCATTCAAATGGCCGGAGCGCTCAAAGATATTCACAAAGCCGGCCTGCTGCACCAGGGGCTGAATCCGCACGGTTTTCTGTTCAATTCCGCTTCCCGGCACCTGAAACTGAACGGCTTTGCCTGGGAGCACGCCTGGCGGCCAGCCTGCCGTAGAATTATGAATTCTCACGCGCCCGTTGACGTCCTGGCCTGCATCGCGCCGGAACAGACCGGTCGGATAAACCACAGCGAGGATTTCCGGGCCAACCTCTACTCCCTGGGTGTCATCTTCTATGAAATGCTCTGCGGCTTCTCCCCCTTTCCGAAGGAAGATTCCGTCAATATTATATACAGCCACATGGCCGGGGAGCCGGCCCCTCCCGCCCGGATAGACGCGACCATCCATCCCGCCGTTTCCAGCCTGGTCATGAAGCTGCTGGCCAAGCAGCCGAAGGACCGCTATCAGAGCGTGTCCGGTCTGCTGCGTGATCTTCAGGAGCTGGAAATAAAGCTCGACAGCGGGGTTGACCTGTCCTCGTTCGTGGCCGGCCGGCATGATGTCCGGCCGGTTTTCAAAATACCGGCCACCTTGCGGGGCCGCGAAAAGGAACTCGATTTTCTGAAAAAATGTTACGATCGCGTCAGCGCCGGCGACAGCTCCGTGGTCATGGTGACCGGCGCCCCCGGAGTCGGCAAAACCACGCTCCTCCGGGAAATCGGCGACTATGTCCGGAACCGGGGCGGCATTTTTCTGACCGGCAAATTCGACCGCCAGCAGCAGAACGTTCCCCTCAGCGCCTCCAAGGCGGCCGTGACCAGCCTGGCCAGATGGCTGTTGACCCGGGATTCCCAAGAGCTGGCCGGGTGGCGGCAGAAAATTCTGGCGGCCGTTTCTCCCAACGGACGGATTCTGACTGAATTGATACCGGAGCTGGAGCTGATTATCGGCCAGCAGCCGCCGGTTTGCGAATTGCCGCCCTGGGAGGCCAACCTCCGGTTCGCCCTGGTCCTGGAAAAATTCGCTTCCCTTTTTCTCCGGCCGGAACACCCGGTCGTCTTTTGCCTGGACGACATGCAATGGTCGGATAAGGAGACCCTTGAACACGGGCTGGCCTTCCTGCTGTCCAAGCAGCGGCAATACTGCATGTCCCTGGGCACTTACCGCGACAATGAAGTCGACCAAGACCACCCCCTGACCGACTACCTGGAAAAAATTCAACGCACTAGCCTTCCTCTGGAACAGCTGCGCCTGACGCCTTTTGATAAAGACCAGACCGCCGGCATGGTGGCCGGCATCCTGGAACAGGACACCGGTGAGGCCCGCGCCCTGTCGGAAATCGTCCATTACAAGACCGGCGGCAATCCCTTTTTCATCGTCCAGTTCATGAACTCGCTGCATTCCAGCGGTTTGATACATTATGACTTTGATGAAGGCTGCTGGAAATACAATTGGGAACAGGTGGCCGGCTCGGACATAACCGACAACATGGCCAAGCTGCTGACCGACAAGATCAGCACCCTGCCCCGGGAAACCCTGAAAATACTTTGGGCCGCGGCCTGCTGCGGCAACCGCCTGGATATCGGGCTGCTGTCGGCGGTCTGTGACAGCGACCCCGCCCGGATTGAAAACCACCTGGCCGAAGCCGTCAAAATCGGTCTGCTGCGCGGCGACGAGGAGTCCCGATCGACGGAGGAAAGGCCGGGGGACGAGGCAACGGCCGGGCCGGGAAAAGCAGGCCTCCGGCACGGGGAGACCGGACCGGTGGTCGAGTTCGCCCATGACCAGATCATGCAGGCCATTTACCAGGCTATACCCGCCGACCAGGCGCGCCGGCTGCACCGCCGCATCGGCCGGGCCATGGTCCGGCGCGCCCCGCCCGACCTTCTTCATACCGACATTTTTGATATTATGCACCAGTTTGAGCGCTGTGTTGAACTGTTTACTTCAGACGCCGAAAAAATTGAGCTGGCCCGTTTGTACCTGCTGGCCGGCGAAAAAGCCATGGAAGCCGTTACCTTTGAAGCCGCCGCCGGCTACCTTCGTTCCGCCGCCGGCCTTCTGCCGGAGGACTGCTGGCAGGAAGAATATAAGTTGACCAACGCCACTTACAACCGGCTGGCCAAGTGCGAATTTGTGCTGGGAAATCCGGCCGCGTCGGAACGGCTGTTCGAAGTACTGCTGCGGCAGGCGACTTCGCTTATGGACCAGGCCAATGCTTACAATGCCATGGTGTCGTTGAATTCCGCCTCCGGCCGGGTAGACAAGGCCATACACCTGGGTCGCCAGGGCCTGAAGTTGTTCGGGCTGACCCTGCCGGACAACCCCGGCAAAACCCGGTTGCTTTACCTGCTGATCAAGCTGCGCCTTCTCTGGGGCTTTCGCCGGGTTTCCACGATTGTTGACGCCCCCCAGAATAATGACGAACACCTCAACCTGACCCTGACCCTGCTGGCCAATATCGGCGTGTCCGCTTTTTACACCAACCCCCGGTTATGCCTGTGGATCAACTTAACCGGCTCCCTCCTGGGCATCAGGGACATCCGCCGGGGATTGCCGCTGGAACACGCCTCGTTCGGCCTGATTACCCTGGGCGCCTTTCTGGGGTCCATGTTCGGCTTTCTCGGCATGGGCCGGACCTACGCCAGGATCGGTATGAATCTGCTGAAAAAATACCCCAACAGTTCCTACCGCTCCATCGCCTGCTTCATGTCGGCCCTGTTCAATCGTCACTGGCACGAACCCGCCCGGAACAACGTCGCTTACTTTAAGAGAGCTTATCGCCTGGCCTTTAAAATGGGCGACATCATGAACGCCGGCCACAGCATCAACGCCATGTTTTCCACCCGTTTGTTCCTGGGCGACGACCTGGAGGATATCCACGCCTATCATCAGCGCCACGAAAAATTCATCCGGAACTCCCGCCTGCCCTTTGCCATTTCTGCGCACACCGTTCTGACCAGGTTTTACCTGAGCCTGAAGGGACAAACCGTCACCCCGGCCGGCCTGAACGGGGACGGCTATGACCTGGAGCGGGAATATCAGCGGGCCGAACAGCGGGGCAACGGTCTGCTCCAATTTATTATGCTGCTGTTGTGTCTGAAGCTGGAGGTTTTTTTCCGGAAATGGGACGAGGCCCTGGCCACCTCCCGCAAACTTGGCCGGTTGGCCCATATCCCGGCCGGCACCCTGATGCTGACCGAGTATTATTTTTTCGCCTCCCTGGCGGCCACGGCCCTGCTCCACCGGGGGACGACCCGGGAACGGGCCGGGCAATGCCGGCGCATAGCTTACTCGGCCCGGAAAAAAATGAAGCGCTGGTCCCGGCTGCGGCCGGATAATTTCGGGCACCTGCTGACGCTGATGAAGGCCGAAAAAGAAAAAATCGCCGGCCGCCCGGGCAAAGCCCTGCGCCACTACCGGCGGGCGGTGGAACTGGCCGAAGACGGGGGCTACAACCACGTGGTCGCCCTGGCCTGCGAATGCGCCGGCAGATTTTTAATATCCCAGAACGACCAGGTCGCGGCCGGCGCCTACCTGGAGGCGGCCGAAAAATATTACACCGTCTGGGGAGCCTCGGCCAAGGCCGCGGATATGAAAAAAAGGTACCCCGGCTTTCTGACCGCCCCGGCTGAAAAAGCCTCGGTTTCTCCACTGGAACAGTTTGATAACAAAGTCGTGGTAGAAGCCCTGCAAGCCATCTCCCGGGAGATCGAGGTCCGCAAACTGCTGACCAGATTCATGGGTATTATCAGGGAGAACTCCGGTGCCAACCGGGTGGTCTTCCTCGCCAACCGGAACGACGAGTTGTTCGTGGAAGTGGAAAGCCGTGGCGAGGAGACCGGGGAAACCAGCCTGAAGTCGGAGCCGCTTTTGAACCGGACGGAGGCGACCCTGTCTTCCGTGGTTCATTATGTCAAGAGGACCCACCAGCTGATCATGTTTAACAACCTGAAAAATGCGCCGGATTTCATTCAATTCGACCAGAATACTGCCGACCCGCCCCAATCCCTGCTGTGCCTGCCGATGATGCGGCAGAAACGCCTGGTCGGCATCCTCTACCTGGAAAATACCATGACCACGGGACTGTTCACCAAGCCCCGCCTTGAAATTCTGAAAATGTTCGCCTCCCAGGCGGCCATCTCGTTTGAAAACGCCACCCTGTACGAACAGGTCATCAAGAGCGAGCGGGACCTGGAGTCCCAGTCCCGGAAGCTGCGGGGCCTCTACTCCGAGCTGATGCTGACCGGGGAGCGGGAACGACGCCGCATCGCCACCGACCTGCACGACCGGATCGGCCACGCCCTGGCCACCGCCAAGATGCAACTGGAGAAATTCCGGGAAGACCCCGGCGCGGTCAGCGGCGACCGGCTGGACGATCTTTTAGGCCTTGTCGAGCAATCCATCGCCGACACCCGCACCCTGACCTTTGAGCTCAGCCCGCCCATCCTGTATCACCTGGGACTGGGCGCCGCGCTGGACTGGTTGTGCGAGGAAACCAGGCAAAAACACGGCCTGGCGGTTTCCTTCCGGGATTTTTCCGAAACAGAAGCCGCGGATGATCCCATCGACCAGAAAACCAGCATCCTCTGTTTCCAGGCACTGCGGGAACTGATGTTCAACGCCGTCAAATACGCCCGGGCCGACGAGATCCGGGTGACCCTGGACAGGGCGGCGGGTGATGTTATTTTAACCATCACGGACGACGGCGTTGGTTTTGACCTGGACAAACAAGGACTTGACGATAAAAACAGAAACGGCGGATTCGGCCTGTTCAGCATTAATGAGCGCCTGCGTCTGGTCAACGGCCGGTTGACCATCCAGTCCGCGCCGGGCCAGGGCACCAGGATCAGCCTGAGCGTTCCCGAAGGGTCAACAATAACAGGGGGGTAAAACTTGACATGATTAAAATTATCGTGGCTGACGATCACAAAATAATCCGGGAAGGCATCTGCAACATGCTGCGCGCCATCAACGAGGTGAAGGTGGCGGGACAGGCCGAAAACGGTCGCAAGGCCCTTCGGCTGGCCTGCGAACTGCAGCCCGACGTAGTGATTATGGACATCAGCATGCCGGAATTGAACGGGATCGATGCCGCCCGCCAGATTATCGCCGAAGTCCCCGGCGTAAAAGTGATCGCGCTGTCCATGTACGCGGACAAGCGGTACGTGCTGGGGATGTTGCGAGCCGGAGTGGCCGGTTACCTGATCAAGGATTGCGCCTTTCAGGAACTGACCGAGGCCATTGCCGTGGTTCACAGGGGAGAAACCTACCTGAGTCCGAAAATCGCCGAGACGGTCCGCAAAACCCTGCTGGGCCAAATTCAGGAAAAAGAAAAGCAGGACTCCTCGGAGGAGCTGACCGGCCGTGAAAGGCAGGTGCTTCAGCTCATTGCCGAGGGGGTCAAGACCCGGGATATAGCCGGCGATATGTGTCTCAGCATCAAAACCATCGAGACTTACCGCAGCAACATCATGCAGAAGCTCAATCTTTTCAGCGTGGCCGAGCTGACCAAGTATGCCATCCGGGAAGGCCTGACCAGGCTGGACGCCTGAGACGGGGGGCTGTCTCCGCCAATCAAGAAATCAAGCCCCCAGGGATGACGGCTTTGTAAAAAGTCCAATTGCCGCATGGCGGCCGGCTTCGTTGCAGCGTTTTTCTCGCAATTTCACGTACTGCTAAGTACGCTGCATTACTCGAAAAACTCTGCGCCTTGATCTTGAACTTTTTACTTTGCCGTCCCAAAAAGGACTTTTTACGAGTACATCAAGGATGATGGCTTTGTAATTTCGTCACCCCGGCGGAGGCCGGGGTCCAGTAAAATCAAATAGTTCTGGATTCCGGCCTTCGCCGGAATGACGATGTAAAGACTTTTTACGAAGCCGTCAATGATGATGGTCTCGTAAAAAATTCCGGGTCAGGCGGCTGTTCCCTTTTCCGCCGGTTGTTTCCCCCGGCCGTACGGTTTCATCCGGGCAAGAATGCCGCCCACAAGGGACGGTCCGGGCACGGCCTTCAGCATCCGGAGCGTGTATTTGCCCATATAGGCGATAATAGCGTCCAGGTCCAGGGCGCCGATACAGGCCATTTCCATGCCTTTGTGATTATCGGGATTGAGCTCTTCATAAAACCTGATCTTGGGATACTTCTTGAGCATTTCCGCGGTTACCGGGGCCACGTCGCTTTTAATGGTCTGGTTCTGATCCTGCCGGCCGAAATCCACCAGACCGGTGGCCGGATCATATTTTTCGCCATACATGTGCTCGGCAAACAGGCGGCAGACTTCGCCCAGTTTCCGCGTTTTGTTGTCATCCCGCCGGTAATGGGGGAAATGATTGACGCAGTTGTTGGCAATCAGCAGATAGGTGCGGAAACTCATGGAAATCATGAACCAGTATGTCTCGCTGAAGGGATGACGCAGAAAAAACCGGATAATGAACCAATAAACGGTACCGGCCATGGGGTTGTTTTTGCCGGTATTGCGCTGCCAGTACTTGCGGTGGCAAACGGTATCACCACAGAAAAAGGCGTGCACCCGCCGCTTTTTATGCGGCAGGCTCATCAGCTTGATATTGGCAAAGGCGACCAGCTTGCCCGTGTCCTTCTCCCGCCACATAAAGGAACCGGTTTTTTCGCTGAGGTCTTGTTTAAAGGTTTCATAATCCGCGTTCTCGTAATACTCCACAAACAGAGCGTGCATTTCCCGGATGGTCTCTTCGGAAATTTTCGCAACCGGGACCAGTTTAGCTTTGATTTTGCCGGGTTTAAATAACATGGCTGTTTTTCTCCTTTAATTGATGGCTTCGTAAAAAGTCCAATTGCCGCATGGCGGCCGGCTTCGTTGCAGCGT
>JBKHHL010000108.1:0-9109 GCA_046539175.1 Desulfosudaceae bacterium | reverse complement strand
AAATTTTCGGTTTCAGGCCAAGCGACACCTTTCCTCCCGCCCCGGTTCTTCCTGAGCGAAGACGGCCAACTCAACTCCTCAGATATCCGGGCTAACTTTGGCCTTCCGACGCCTCGGTTTCCTTCAGTCGCTTGATGAAAGAGCGGGCTTCTTCTTCGCTGCCGAAACGACGCCGTTCATAAGCGGAGTCTCTTTCAATGGTTACGGTCACCGAAACCACTTCTCCGCTTTTGTTCGTTTCCTTGGAAAGCTTTATTTTCATTGGCCGCTATCCTTTTTTCCGGTTATTTTTCCTTGAATTGATGGACATAGTCCTCAAATTGACGCTTTACCTCAGGATCAGACTCCCCGTCATAAAGCCTTTCAATAATTCCCCGCACCCCGTCTTTCGACAGCACCAGCGAATCTCCCTGCTCTTTGTACAAACTGACGGCGGTCTGGGAGATGCCGGAGCAAAGGGCGTCCAGAAAGCGCTGCCTGACCCGCAGCCCCCGGCCGTTGCTGGTAGGATGCAGAAAAGATTTGAAGAATATGGCGGTGGCGTTTTTGGCCGCGATCCAGGGGGCGCCGATTCGGCGGGTCGCCTCATAAACCATGGCGGCGATAATAAGCGGGCTGCGGCGCAACGACTCCGGAGGGATCTTGTTGGTTTCGCCCAGATCGGTAAGGCACAAAGACACGAAATAAGACATGGTTCCCTGGGAACCATAGAGGTATTGCCCGGTCTCCTGGCTTTCATTAAAAAAGACGGATCCCGGCAGATCCGTGATGGTACTGGGTTGAACGCCGATTCGATTCTTTATGCAAAACCGGGCCACCTCCATGCCGGTGTTGTCGGTAATGGAATTGAAATAATCATATGGCAGCCCGAAAATAAAGGAGCCGTGAACGGAAATGCCGTGAGCGTGGATTCTCTTGATTTTGGCGCGGTAATAATCCGGCACTGACAGGCCGCTTTTTTCAATATCAGACACGATATGTTTGTTGATATGCTTGAGATTCCGCATATCCAGCGATTCCAGCCCGATAAAAAAATGGGTCCCGCCGGAGCGGCGGATCTTGCGCAGCAGATCGTCGTCATTGGCCACGTCAATGGAAATCTGCACGGCATAATTAAGGCACAATTCGCTCTCTATGATTTTATCCAGCAGCGTCAGCAGGTGTTTACGGCCCAGCAGCAGATTGTCCGGCGTGAAAAAAAAGTAACGATTGGTAAAATCCGGTCGCCCCGACTGGGCCTGTTTCAACTCCTCTATAAAATCATCGGGATCGCGCAGGCGCAGGGCACGCTGTTTTTTGGGCAGGGTGGAAATGGAGCAGAACTTGCAGGAAAAGGGGCAACCGGTGTGCGGGGCGGCCGGATTGATTCTGAAATGCCGGATGGGCGTCCACCGGACAAGGGGCAGCCGATGCAGCAGGTTGATTTTCAAAGGTTCCAGCGGCTCGACATTTTTGAAATCACCCCAGACACCGTCCTCGATCAACTTATAACCGGTATACTCCGCTTCCAGGCTGCCTTGTCTGAGCCCGGCCAGGATATCGTTTATGATAAGGCTGTCGCCGGCGCCCTTGACAATGGAGATCAGCTCCGGGTGGGGAGCGTATTTCCGGATGAAGGTGTCCACGTCTTCCGGGGTGGTGGAAACATGGATACCACCGAGGATGACCGGAATGCGGGCGTGATTCAGGACCAGAGCCGCCGCGGCCGCTCCGGGAAAGTTGGAGCTCATGGTGGTAATAAAAACGGCCCGCGGGAGCCGTTGATGGTTTAGAAAAACCTGGGAAAACAGCTTGCGCTTGCCGTCCAGCATAACGATCAGATGATCCGAAGCCAGCCGGGCCAGCTGATTTTGAATGTACACGGCCGAATACATCTCAATGGCCAGGGTGTCAACCATGGTCATGCGCTGGCGGCTGGGCTGAAAATCAAGATATTCAAGGAAATTGTCCGCTGAAATGGCCCGGGCGGGTTGGCCGCTCAGGTAATAAATAACGTCAAAGGGAGACAGGTTATCCGCCGGCATCAAGTCCATCAGATTGTAGGTCAGCGGATTATAAACAACAAAATAGTTTAAGGCCATGTCCCCGTCCGGATATTTTTACGGCATTTTAGTTTCTTTTAATTATCAACATAAATTTTATATCACAGCTTTACTGATTCTGGCAATATCAGAACACGGTGATACCTCATAAATATAAGTGGACCAGCCCGGGTGTCCTGTGATATTAAAGACGCTGAACAGCAGCTGCCCCGGAGGTGAATCATGACGGACCAGGCCTGCCCCGGATTTCAATGGAGTGGAATTTCGGCCGGCATCAAAAAAGAAAAATCAAAAAAAGATCTGGGACTTATTTTTTCGGATGTGCCGGCCAGCGCGGCGGCGGTCTTCACCAGAAACCGGGTCAAGGCGGCCCCGGTGCTGCTTGACGCCGAGCGGATCAAGCCGGGAACAGCCCGGGCCATTGTGGTCAACAGCGGCAACGCCAACTGCTGCACCGGCGAACAGGGCATGACCGACGCCCTGGAAATGGCGCGAAGCACGGCCCTGGAACTGAATATTCCGGAAAACCAGGTACTGGTAGCTTCTACCGGCGTGATCGGCGAGCCCCTGCCCATGCCGACAATCGTCCGCTCTTTGCCCGCCGCCGTCAAGGCCTTGTCTCCGTCCGGTTGGCAAGATTTTTCGGAAAGCATCATGACCACGGATCGGTTTCCCAAGACCGTCATCACCGCCGACCGGCTGGCTGACGGCAGCCCTTACACTATCGCCGCCGTGGCCAAAGGGGCCGGCATGATCCGGCCGGACATGGCCACCATGCTCTGCTTCGTCTGTTCCGACATCCAGGCTCCGCCGGAAGTATTATCGGACATGCTGAGGCGGGCCACGGACAACTCCTTTAACCGCATTACCGTGGACGGCGACACCAGCACCAATGACACCGTCATCCTGCTGGCCAACGGATTAAGTGGCGCCGTCCTGAAATCCGGAGAACAGCAAGCCGGTTTTCAGGAGGCTCTGAATGGTGTGCTGGACAAGCTGGCCCGGATGATGGTCAAAGACGGCGAAGGCGCCACCAAATTTGTCGAAATCCGGGTCCGGGGAGCTGCCTCCCGGCAGGAAGCTCTCCTGGCGGCGGAAACCGTGGCCGGCTCGGTTCTGGTTAAAACCGCTTTTTTTGGTGAAGATGCCAACTGGGGACGAATTGCCGCCGCGGTCGGACGATCCGGGGCGGAGTTTGACCCGGATCGTCTGGATATTTTTTTTGACGACGTACAACTGGTAGGTAACGGCCGGGCTTGCGGCTCCCAGGCCGAGACCGCGGCCACCGCCGTTGTTAAAAAAGAGGAAATCACGGTGGTGATAGATTTAAACACGGCGGGTCAGGGGGAAGCCGCTGTCTTCACCTGTGACCTGTCACTGGATTACGTGAAAATCAACTCGGATTACAGGTCGTAGCCGTATTCCGGATCAACCGCCTGAAATGACCATGCGTTTACAAAAATATCTTTCCGCGGCCGGGGTCTGTTCCCGGAGAAAGGCGGAAAATTATATTCTGGCGGGCCGCGTCAGCGTCAACGGGGTGGTGGTCAGCCGCCTGGGCAGCAAAGTTGACCCGGTCATTGACCGGGTCACGGTAGATGGCCGGCTGGTGCGAAAAGAAGCGCCCAAAGTATATATCGCCCTGAACAAACCACCCGGTTATGTTACCAGCTGCTTTCAGAAACAGGAAAAGACAGTCCTGGAACTGGTTCCGGGAGACGAACGAATCGTGCCGGTGGGACGGCTGGACAAAGAATCGACCGGCCTGCTGCTGTTGACCAATGACGGGGCTCTGCACAACCGGCTGACCCATCCTTCCTTTGATCATGAAAAGGTGTATGAGGTCAGCACGGCCACACCCCTGACCAATGCTGAGCTGGATAAGCTGAGGAAAGGCATCCGGCTGGGCGGCCGAAAAACCCGTCCGGCTAAAGTGCAGCGTTTGTCCGACCGTCGTTTCCGGATAACCCTCAAAGAGGGCCGCAACCGTCAGATCCGGCGAATGACGGCCAAACTTGGTCACCGGGTAACGGCCCTGCACCGGATTCGACTGGCCGGCCTGGACCTGGCCGGCCTGAAAGAAGGAAGCTGGCGTTATTTAAGCGACACTGAAAAGCAGCGGTTGCTGCTGCGCGGGGCGCCCCCTCCTCGCTGATATTATTGTTTTTTTTAACAGGAGCGATCTGGTGACAGAACCTCTGGTTTGGGCTGAAATAGACCTGACGGCCGTGGCCCGGAACGTCCGAAACTTAAAGTCTCTGATAGGTCGCAATTGCTCACTGATGGCGGTGGTCAAGGCCAATGGATACGGCCACGGTATGGTTCCGGTAGCGCGCGCCGCCCTGGCAAACGGCGCCGACGCCCTGGGCGTCTCCAGGTTTGAGGAGGCCCTGGAGCTGCGCACGGAGGGGCTGTCCGCGCCGATTCTGATCCTGGGCGCCACACCGGCCAAGCACTTTTCCGATCTTATCCAAAATGATTTTCGCCAGACGATCTGGTCGCGGGCCGAAGCCGCGGCCTTGTCCCGGGCGGCGGTGGCCGCGGGGAAAAAAATCTACGCGCATTTAAAAATCGACACCGGCATGGGCCGTCTGGGTCTGACCGCCGCGCCGGCCGGCCATCCGGATATCCTTGCGGAAGCCATCCGGGAAACCCGCGCCATCGCCGATCTCCCGGGTTTAATCCTGGAAGGAGTTTACTCCCATTTTGCCGCTGCCGACGCCCCGGACAAAACTTATACCCGCGAACAGTTGCGAATTTTTTCCTCGTTTCTGGACGGTTTAAAAAAAGAAGCCGGGCTGGAACCCCAGCAACGGCACGCCGCCAACAGCGCCGCCATCATTGATCTGCCGGACAGCCATTTTGATCTGGTCCGGGCCGGGCTGGCGATTTACGGATTATACCCTTCCGCCCATGTCAACCGGGAAAAAGCCGGGCTGGTACCGGCCATGTCCCTGAAAGCCCGGCTCATTCAGGTTAAAAAGGTCCCGGCCGGTTTTGCCGTCAGCTACGGCGCCACCTATACCACTCCGCGGGCGACCACTCTGGCCGTGGTACCGGTGGGCTATGCCGACGGCTACAACCGGCTGCTGTCATCCCGCGGCACCATGCTGGTGGGCGGCCGGAGAGTGCCGGTGGTGGGGCGGGTCTGTATGGATCTGACGGTGCTGGACGTGGGCTCCTGCGAGGACGTGGCGGTCGGGGAGGAAGCGGTCATTTTCGGCCGCCAGGGCGGGGCCGAAATAACCGTGGATGAGATCGCGGCCGAGCTTGATACCATTAATTACGAAATCGTCTCCACCGTGGCTGAACGGGTGCCGCGAGTGTATCTGTAAGGCAGGGACCGGCCTGAGACTTTTCAAATCCGTCCTTAAAAATTTTCATGAAATGTCCGGTTAAATGTTCTTAAGCGGGACGTTGGAACCGGACTTCTCCATTTCTTTATAAATATTGTTGACCGCCGCTGACAGATCATGAAATTCCGGATGGTGCTCCACCGCCGGCAGGACGTTCAACCCGTTTTTATCCAGCGTTTCCAGCACGTATGAAACGGTCAGATCGTTGATGTCCCGGGCCGGCATCCAGCCGGTCTCCCGGCCGTCGCCGGAGACGGTGTTGATAATCAGACCGCTTTTAAAAAGCTGCTCAACAATACTTCTAAGCAGACGGATGGGAATATCCAGGGCGCGCGAGATCTGACCGGTGGTCAGGGGTTTCTCTCCCTTTTGAAAAGTTTTGACCAGCAGGTGAACCACCGACAGGCTGAGAATCCGTTGCAGGGCCGGGCTGACCTGCCGGCTGTCCGGCTCCAGCTCGTATTCGTCGGCGTTCTGGTGGGCAAAGGACAACTCCGCCCCGAACAGGACAATCAACCAGCTCAATTTCAGCCAGATCAAGAACAGCGGCAGGGCCGCGAAACTGCCGTAAATGGCATTGTAGCGGGACATGCCCACCTGAAAATAGACATAACTCCATTGCAGGAGCTTGAAAGCCGTACCGGCCACGAGGCCGGCAATGACCCCGGATTTGATATTGACCCGGGTGTTGGGCATGAACATATAGATAAAAGTGAACAATATCCAGATAAAACCCAAAGGCAGCAGCTTCAATAAAAACATGATAAGCGGGCTGAAAAACCCCAGAAAAGCAATTTTTTCGGTAATGGTGGTGACCTGGCTGACAACCAGCACCGTGGCGCTGCCGGACAGGGCCAACAGCAGCGGCGCGATCAGGACCAGAGAAAGGTAGTCGCTGAATTTCTGCCGGATGGTCCGGGCGGAGGGATTGCCCCAAATATCATTAAACGATTGTTCGATATTTGTGAACACCCTGATGACGGCCCAGAACAGCAGGACCGCGCCGATACCAGCCAGCAGGCCTCCCCGGGTCTGCTCCAGCATGGTTTGAGCGTATTCAACAACCCGGTTGACAACCTCCTGCTGGCCGGCGAATTGTTCCAGCAATTGTTTTTCCAGCAGATTCTGGAGCCCGAATCCCTTGGCCACCACAAAGGCCATGGCAATTACCGGCACAATGGAGATAAGGGAATAAAAGGTCAGGGCCGAGGAGCGCAGGGGGCATTTGTCATGCACAAACTCCCGGGCCGCGATCAGAAATATCCGCGCCCCGCCCAGGACCAACCCCTTTTTCCCCGTAATTTCCTTGAGACGGACGCGCCAGATATCTTCCCGGACATATCGCCTGCCCTTGGAAACCAGCGCCGGCCATGCTTTGACTTTTTCTTTCATGGGCGCTTATCCCGCCTGAGGTAAAATTTTCACGGCGGACACCAGCGGAGATTGTCCTGCTTTATGCCGGCGGCGGCCTGATTCCGGACCGGCCATCACTCCCTGAGGCTGCCCAGAAAACAGCCACTGGCCGAAGGATTGCTGCTGCCGTCATCGGAATCACTGCTGCCGTCATCATCGGTATTTTCATCCGGAATGTCGGCCAGATCCCAGATATAGGTTTCAACCTGGCGGTTACCGTCAGTGTCTTCCGATTTGATTTTTTCCAGCCGGCCCTGGTCGTCATAAGAATAAATACTGTCAGAACCGCTCGTTTCCTTAAGCACCTCTTTTAGAAGCAGGTTGCCCTCCTTATTATAAGAGTATTTGATCTGGATATCGGCATCGTCGTCATTTTCTTCATCGACCTCGGTTCCTGTCCAGAAACCGTAACCATCCTCATCATAGAGGTAATATTCAATTTTATCCGCCTCGCCGTCACGGTCAGTGTCAAATTCTTTTTGATCCAGTTGACCGGCGGTTTCCGCGTTATAGACGAAAGCGATGGTCTCGTCAGTGCGACCATCGTTGTCAGCATCAATCTCCTGGTAGTCGATGGTGTCGTCGTCGTTGAAAGAATAATGGATGACCGCGTCTGTTTCCCCGTTATCTTTTTCGTCAATCTCCACCCGCTCAAGACGGTCGGCGCTGTCATAGGTATAGTAGTCCACGCTCTCTATCTCGCCGTCGTTGTCATAGTCAGTTTCAATCCGCTGCAGACGGCCGGTATCATCGAAAAAAAAATGCTCAACCATATCCGTACTGTCATCGGCGCCATAGTCGGTCCGGATCTGCTTCAGCTCATACCCTGCTTCCGCCCAGTTGTTATAGGTCTTCATACTGGTTACGGGACTGAACACGAACACCCCCGGAGAGTCGGCCGGAGAGTCAGCCGAAGATTCAGCCTGAGATTCAGCCGCGTAAACGAACAGCCCCGCCAGACAAAGGATGAGAGCCACGGCCGGCCAGCACCATATTTTTTTCATTTTTTCACTCCTGAGGGCTTCGTAATGGTTTCTTACCTTCGTTGCCCTTCCTTCCTCGGAATTTCAGTTATTGTCTGATCTCTTTATTATATACCCAGGCTTCTTACAGGTCAATACCGCCGGAAAAGCGACGTCCGGAATTGACTCTGTTGCCGCTCTGACTTATCATCATTATCCGGTCTTCGGTTTGGAGACCGTTAGCCTCTTTACTCCGGAACCGGTCCGGACAAAACCCGACAATGACAAGCAGACAGCCACCATGACTTCACCACCGCTCCCGGCCAAAAGCGAGGCTTGCCGCCAGCTGGCGCGGCAGATAGAAAATCTGCTGGCGGCCGGCTTTGCGGCCGACCATCACCTAACCCATTTTATTGACAGCACCCTGACCGACACCGAAGCAATGTCGATATCGCGTCTGCTGAACAACCCGGATGATGGCGAGGCAGCGGTGCTGATTGATCTGATCGTGACCCCGGACGCGGCCATATGCCGGCAGGTGGAATCCCTGCTGGATGAAATGGACTTTGCAAGCGGCGACGAGAAAGCAATCCTTTCTTTGCTGCCGCCCTCCCTGACCACCCGGCTCCATTTTCCCGATTCCCGGGGAATCGTGACTTTTACCCTGGCCTCTTCCGCTCTGGAACGTTTTATCGTCCAGCTTAACCTCAAACGAAAAATTCCCGCGGTCATCCGCCGGGCGCTGAAGGATATTTTGACCGACCAGGAACAATACCTGAACGCCCTGGTGGCCGTTCGTCATAGCCGGATAATCTTCACTCCCGGGGAAACCGATTTTCTGGTAAATTTTATCCGCCGGACAGGGGGCAGGGAAGCATCCTCCTGGCCGGCCGACCTGGACTTGATCCTGGAAATTCTCAGCCGGCACCAGGATCAACCCGATCCTTTCTCAGCCCTGGCCGCTGAAAAAGAAAACTGCCTGAAACAGGTGGCGGCCACCACCCGGCTGGAACAGCAGCTGACTCAAAAAAACATCGAAACCGTTATGATGCAAAAAAACGGGGCCGGGGTCATGGCGGACAAGCAGAGCCTGTTTCAGCGAATCGGCCGGATTGACACCATCTGCCTGAAAGTTTTCGGTTACAGGCCTTCTCCGGCCGAACCCGGGCCGGAAACCGCCCGCCCGGCTTCGGTCTCGTTTTTATTTGAAAAAAACGGCCCGGGGGATTAAAATAGAATATTTTTACCTGGCCGTCCCAATTTGGACTTTTTACGACATCTTTTTTGACGGCTTCGTAAAAAGTCTTTACATCGTCATTCCGGCGAAGGCCGGAAT
>JBKHHL010000107.1:0-9161 GCA_046539175.1 Desulfosudaceae bacterium | reverse complement strand
AGCGACATGCAGGATGAATTGCTGACGCTCCAGGAAAGAATGCAGAAAACCATCATGTTTGTCAGTCATGATCTGGATGAGGCCCTCAAGCTGGGCGACCGCATCGTGCTGATGAAAGACGGCTATATCGTCCAGACCGGCACGGCCGAGGAGATCCTGACCAATCCCGCCAACGAGTACGTGGCCAAGTTTGTCGAGGACGTGGACATGACCAAGGTGATTGTGGCCGAAAAAGTCATGATCAAGCCCCGGGACATGGCTTATTTTGAAACCGACGGACCCAAGGCGGCCTTGCGCAAGATGCAGCATAGCCAGATTTCCCAGCTTTTTGTCAGAAAAGACAAAAGATTATACGGCTACATCACCGCTGATGAGGCCTCGGAAGCGGCCAGGCGCGGCGATGAAAAACTGGACCGGATCGTCAACACGGACATTGAAACCGTGACCCCGGACACCCCGGCCGTGGACATCATCCCGCTGCTGGCCCGGCTGCCTTATCCGGTTCCGGTAGTCAATGAAGACAATAAGCTTAAGGGCGTTATTATTAAAGGATCACTTCTGGCCGGTCTTTCAGAAAGGGGGACGGATTAATGAACATATACAGAATACCACTGGGAGAAACCATTGAAGCGGGCATCGATTTTTTCGTAGAACATTTTTCATTCGCCACCAAGGCTTTTTCGGAAGTCGCCGAAAACGGCATGGACATCATTCAAAATGTAATGATGTTTTTCCCGCCCTGGGTGCTGATTCTGATTTTTACCGGCCTGGCCTGGTTCTTGAGCAAACGATGGGGAGTGGCCCTGTTCACGTTTCTTGGCCTGCTGCTGATCTGGAACATGAATTTGTGGGCGCCCACCGTCAGTACCATCGCTCTGATCATTATTGCGGTGTTGTTTGCCGTCATCATCGGCATTCCCCTGGGAATTCTGTCGGCCTTAAGTGAAATCGCCTACCGCGTTATCACGCCCATCCTGGACGTCATGCAGACCATGCCGGCCTTTGTCTACCTCATCCCGGCCATCCCCTTTTTCGGCCTGGGCAAGGTGGGGGCCATCTTTTCCACGGTGATTTTTTCGGTACCGCCCTGTATCCGGCTGACCAGCCTGGGCATTAAACAGGTGCCCAAAGAGCTGATCGAGGCGGCCGACGCCTTTGGTA
Organism: Desulfosudaceae bacterium; assembly: GCA_046539175.1. Classification (GTDB taxonomy): domain Bacteria; phylum Desulfobacterota; class Desulfobacteria; order Desulfobacterales; family Desulfosudaceae; genus CAYTQK01. Next base: position 8,000 of record JBKHHL010000107.1, on the reverse strand, counting down.
GTTCCAAGTGGCAGAAGCTGTTCAAGGTACAGCTGCCCATTGCCAAGACCACCATTATGGCGGGTATTAACCAGACGGTCATGCTGGCTTTATCCATGGTGGTCATCGCCTCCATGATCGGCGCCAAAGGACTGGGCGGCGAGGTCTGGAAGGCCATTCAACGCCTGGAGGCCGGCCGGGGGTTTGAGGCCGGCATCGGCATTGTTATCGTGGCCATTATTCTGGACCGGGTCATGCAGCGCCTGGCCGGAGGTAAACAACAAGCTGTTTCGTAGCCCCATTGTCGAGCACCCCACGGAAGCGGTTACCGGGAGCGTCTCCAAGGGATGGACAAAAACATAAACCAAGCATTCAGGAGGTGTTTTATGAAGTCTTTTCAATCAATTTTTGTGGCCCTGCTGGTCGGTATCGGTCTGACCCTGGGCCTGGTTGGCAACGCTCCGGCCGCGGACAAGGAGACCGAAATAGCTTACGTGGAGTGGTCCTGCGCTACTGCCTCGGCCCACGTGGTCAAGGCCGTTCTGGAAACCGAGCTGGGGTACGAGGTCGAGCTGACCTCGGTCAGCGCCGCTGCCATGTGGCAAGCTCTGGCCTCGGGTGACGTGGATGCCAGCACCACCGCCTGGCTGCCGACCACCCACGGCGATTATCTGGATAAGGTGGAGGACGACATTGTCAACCTGGGCCACAATCTGGTCGGTACCAGGATCGGCCTGGTCGTGCCCGACTATGTTACCATTGATTCCATTGACGAACTGGACGAGCACGCCGACAAGTTCGACAACCAGATCACGGGTATCGATCCGGGCGCCGGCATTATGTCTAAAACCGACCAGGTCATCGAAGAATATAACCTGGAGAACATGGAGCTGAGGGAAAGCAGTGGCGCCATGATGACGGCTGTTTTGAAAGACAAGATCAAAGACGGCGAATGGGTGGTGGTGACCGGTTGGACCCCGCACTGGAAATTCGGCAAATGGGATCTGAAATACCTGGAAGATCCCAAAAATGTTTACGGCGGAGCCGAACACATCGACACCATCGTCCGTCAGGGACTGAAAGAAGACAAACCCGACTTGTACGCTTTTCTGGATAATTTCCAGTGGGAACCCGAGGATATTCAGACCGTCATGGCCTGGAATCAGAAAGAAGGAACCAGTCCCGCTGAAAACGCTCAGAAGTGGATCAAGCAGAATCCCGATAAGGTGGAAGCCTGGTTGCCGAAATAGAGGGGGTCAGGAAAATTTCAACATCTGCTTTACCGCTTGCAGGGCTTGCCGGGCGATATCTTCCGGGACCCTGACTTCCGGACGCAGGTCGGTCAGGCAGGAGACAATGGCTTCCGGCTTGACGCGTTTCATGTCAGGGCAGACCATTTTTTTCGAAACCGGGTGGAATGCTTTTCCCGGACAGGCCTTTTGCAGGGGGTGAAGGAGGCCGTTTTCGGTGGCCACCAGAAAGGTGTTTTCAGCCGCGGCCGCGGCGTGACGAAGCATGCCGGAGGTGCTCAAAACGGCGTCCGCCAGGGCGAGCACCTCCGGCCGGCATTCGGGATGGGCCATGACCACCGCTTCCGGGAAGCGCTCTTTCGCTTTTATGACATCCTCCGCCCGCAAGGCGTCATGAATCGGACAGCAACCCTCCCACCGATGGATGGTTTTGCCGGTATGGGCGGCCGTGTAGTCGGCCAGGTTCCTGTCCGGGGTCATCAAAATTTCCGGGGAGTCCAGGCTCTCGGCGATTCTGATGGAATTGGCCGAGGTGCAGCAGATGGTGGAGACGGCCTTGACCGCGGCCGTAGAGTTGACATAAGTTATCACCGGAATATTTCCGACCTCTTTTTTTCTGGCCGCCAGTTTTTCCGGGGTAATCATGTCGGCCATAGGACAGCCCGCGTTCGGCGCGGGCAGCAGCACCGTTTTCTCCGGGCACAGAATCGAGGCGGTTTCCGCCATGAAATGCACCCCGCAGAAAACGATGACATCGGCGGCGGTTTCGGAGGCCTTGATGGAAAGCTCCAGAGAATCGCCGCACAGGTCGGCCAGGTCCTGAATCTCCGGGGGCTGATAATTGTGGGCCAGAATGATGGCGTTTCGGTCGGCTTTGAGTTTCCCGAGCTGGGCGCTGATGGTTGTCATGGTTTTATGGCTGTTGGTTGTCAAGATTTATGACATCGGCATCTATGGGAATGTCAAAGGTAAACAGTTCGTCGTTAAGCTCCCGGTCCAAAGCAATTTTACTGAAGGCAATGGCGGTGGTGTCCCCATACGGGCTGACCGTTTTAATCTCCATCAGATTGAAATTTTCTTTGGAAACTGTCAGATATACGGTTTCCATCTCCGCCGGTCGGGCTGAGGAGTCTTTTCGGGGGGTAAGTTTCAGAACATGACCGTTCCTGGCCGGCTGTTGTTCTTCTTCCGCCAGCTCAACCTGGAACTGGTTTTTAATTTGCCGAATCTGAGTCAGAAAATTGACTCCCGGTTCTTCTCCAAACAAGGCCGGCGCTTCTCCGACGACTACCTGATTTTCTTCGGGCTTGTGGATCCACAAGCGTTTGCCGTCGGTAATAATTTGTTGCGGGCTGGGCTGCTGGTACTCCCAGCGCATCTTGCCGGGGTGTTTGAAAAAGGCCTGACCAGTGGCGGTATCGGTTATATCCATGGCGGCCAGGGTGGAGGTCTGCTCAAACCGGGCGGTAAAGCCGCCGCAATCATAGCGCTTTTCCAGTTTGTTCAGAATTTCGGAAGCCGACAACGGGTTTGAAGAGTCGGTTTGTTCCTGGGATAAAGCGGCGGTGTCCGGAAATATCAGCAACATCACCAGGATGCCACCGGCCACTGAGCGCGCGGTGGGTTTTAACAGCCAGGACAAAAATTTAAACCAGGCCGTTCGCCGACGCCCGGGCGCGGATTTTTCCCATGAGCCTTGACTTTGCGGGGCCGGGCGGGAAGCCGCCGGCAGAGTTGTCTTTAAAAAAGGATAAGATTCCGGGGTTTGCTGCATAGATCACGACATCTGCGAAGGTTCGCCATTGGACAGATAGGCCACTCCACAGCCATAGCGAGAGTTGTTGTTTTCATTGATGGTAATGCACCACCTGACCTCGGCTTTTCGGATTTTCCAGGTGCCCGCGGCAACCGGATCAAGTACCGACTCTTCATCGGCTTTGACCAGGATGTGCTCGCCTTCTTCCAGTGATAAGGAGGATTCGAAATAAAGTCCGGCGTCGCTGTAATTTTTCATGGTGGCCGTATGGTGGGATGGTGACGAAGGATCTGTTTTGACGATAATCGGAACCTCGCACTTGATCCGGGGATACGCCCGGCGCTGTTTAATGGCCGTCATGCAAATTCCTTTCAGTCAAAATCTCACCATTTTTAAAAGCTGATTGCTCCGGTCCGTTGTCGCCGGCAGCGGTTGTGGCGGCCTGTTTGATTTGATTTAAACAGAAAACGAAACAAAGGTCAAGAACCATCAGCAACTATCAGTAATAGAGCTCTCATCAGTCCGGATATTTCATGAATTTTTTCGACATCTAAATGGTTGATGGCTTCGTAAAAAGTCTTTACATCGTCATTCCGGCGAAAGCCGGAATCCAGAACTATTTGATTTTACTGGACCCCGGCCTCCGCCGGGGTGACGAAATATGGTAAATCTGGACTTTTTACGATTACATCAATGGTTAAAATTCCATAAACGGTCAATGACAATTTGTATTTTAAAAAAAGACAAAAATTATCAATAACCATTTGAAGTTTATTGGTTAAACCACTACAGTCGAAAAAATTCATGAAATATCCGGGTTAAAGCTCCGTTCAAAGGGAATCAGGCTCCGGTGGTTTCCGGCGCGATCCGCGGCCCAGGCCAAACATGAGGTATATCAGCCAGCCGATAAAGGGTATAAAGGCGACCATGGCCCAGGCAGCTTTTTCGCCAAGGGAAGTGAAGCGACGCCAGGCTACGTCTATTAGAGCCCAGCAGGTCAGGGCATAAGAGAACAGGGCCACTGTTACCAGAATCACAGACCAAGCGGAAGCGGGCATGATTATTCCTTAAGTCGTTGACGGATTTTCAAAAGGGTGTCGGCATAATAGCTGCTGTTGTTGTAACGACGCAACACCTGGTGGGCCTGCTCCTGGTTGAGGCCGGGTTTCCAGCCATGGTAATTCAGGTAGCGGGCCACGCTCATAATGGCATCGGCATGACTGAACAGGTCCGTTTTTCCGTCATTATTCCCGTCAACGCCCAGGGCCAGTATGTTGCTGGGCATGAACTGCGGGATGCCAAGCGCCCCGGCATAGGACCCGGTAATGGCCAGGGGGTCGGACAGGTTTTCCCGGTCCACATAAGTCAGAAAGGCTTTCAGTTCCTTATAGGCCCAGGCAGACTTGCCGGCCGCTTTTTGGCGGAACTCTTCCCGGCTCAGATTGGAATCAGCAGAAATGGCCTGCCAGAATTTTTTCCTGAGAGCCGGGTCAGCCAGAGCCGCCATAGAGGAGAGGATATTCAGGGTAACAGCCTTTCCGACAAACCTGCCACAACGGGTTTCTACCAGAAGAATGGCGGCAATGATCTCTTTGTCAACCTTAAAGGCCGTCTCAGCCTTCTCCATCCAGGAAAGGTGCCGTCGCGTGTATTCTTCAGCCTGGCGGATGGATTCGGCGGTCAGAAACTGGCCATAATCAAGCCTTGCTTCACTGTGGTGAAAAAAACGCGCGATGGCCTCCTGTTCAAATTTAACCCGGGGACTACCGTAGTAATCGTCGATTCGGGCGGCATCAAATCCGTCCTTTTTTAATTGCTGTCGCAGGGCGTAAAAATCTTCGGCGGCGCCGGCCTGTTTCAGGCCGGCGCCGCCAATCAGCAGCAGCGCCGTCAGCAAGCAGATTGCCGTCACCAGCGGTTTTTTGCCGGTAGGTCGGGCTGTTATCAGCTGACTTTTTCCGGGAATCATTGGCGTCATCATCTGCGGTGCGGCGCTAATTGTATTCATAACTTTCCTGGTCTAACTGCCGGAAGCCATCCGATTGTTTGCCAACAGGCTGTGGATTAAAAGATTGTCTGATATTGAGTTGTGAAGATAACCGGGTTAGCCGTCTATTCCGAAAACTTCCTTCAGGCTGGCCAGGTGTTTGGGGTCTTCGCAGGAGGTTTTGCTGATGTCGTCGGCTATGCGGGCCACCGGTCCGCCATTACACTCCACCATGTTAAAGCGGATGTTCAGCGGGATAACACCGACATCATGGGTTAAATCACTGCCTGTGCCGGAAGTGATGTCGATCATATCGCTCAGGGTCTCGTGCAGTTCAATAGCGGTTTCGATGTCGACGTTATCGCAGAACATGACTGATTTGGTTTTGGGGTCAATGCCGAGCTTATCATAATGTTCGATCAGCTTGACGCACCAGGAGGTGGGATCGCCACTGTCATGCTGGCAACCGTCAAAGAGTTTAGCCAGATAGAGATCAAAATCCCGAAGAAAGGCATTGAAGCCGACCACGTCGGTCAGCGCGATGCCTGGTTCACCGTTGAATTCCTGAATCCAGTCCTTAAGCGCGGCCTTTTGGCTCAGCTCCAGGCGGGTGCCAAGCTGTTGATAGGCCATCAGCCAGTCGTGTCCCATGGTGCCAACCGGCCTTAATTTATGTTTCATGGCAAAATAAACATTACTGGTGCCGACAAAAAGATATGAGCGCAGTCTTTTTTTCAGGGTTTCTAAGACCGTATCATGCCAGTAATGTGAATAACGGTGGCTGGTGCCGAAGTCGGCGAACTTGAATCCGGACAACTGGCCCGTTTTCAAGAGATTGGTCAGGTTATCGATTTTTTTAGCCAGCCGTTCCTCCCCGGTAGTCAGGGTGTCTTCGACGCTGTGAAAGCCCTTGGCGTTAATACTCTGGTATTTGGCGTAAATCTCGTTGACAATGGCCAGGGTGGGCACGGTAAACAAAATGGTTGAAATCCAAGGCCCTTCGATGTCGATCTGCAGGCGCCGGTCATTATCCAGATAGGCTTTGATGTATTTCCGGTTCAGCTGAAACAGGCGCAGGTATTCGATGAAATCTTTTTTAAAGCAGGGAAAGGAATCCAGAAAGGCCAGCTCCTCATCCGTGAAGCGCAGTCGGCAAAGCTGGTCGAGTTCATGGTTTATTTCCTGCACATGTCCGATTTTCTTTTTGTTTTTGCATTCAAAGCGGTACCGGATATGGGCGTCCGGATGCATATGCAAAACGATTTGAGCCATCGTTAATTGAGAAAAATCAGTATCCAGCAGGCTGTTAATAACCGGCATTCAATTCCTCCAATAAAAAATGCAGCAACAAGCTCCCGCCACCCCTTATTTTGACAAAGTTTAAAAGCATTGAAGCGCTTACCTGTTTCAGGTTTGTTGAATTATAAAGTTTATACCGTAAAAAAAAATTTGTCAAATTTGATGTACTCGTAAAAAGTCCAAATTGGGATGGCAAAGTAAAAAGTTCAAGATCAAGGCGCAGAGTTTTTCGAGTAATGCAGCGTACTTAGCAGTACGTGAAATTTCGAGAAAAACGCTGCAACAAAGATATTGGACTTTTTACGAAGCCATCAAATTTAAATATATTTAAAACAGATACCTGAAGCAGACGGCAAAGACCAGCTCGTTCCTGCTAACAATTGTCTTTAAGCACGGCTTTTAAAAACCGGCCGGTATGAGATTCGTTTATGGCGGCCACCTCTTCGGGCGTCCCGCAGGCCACCAGGTGGCCGCCGTCATCACCGCCTTCCGGACCGAGGTCGATAATATGATCGGCGTGTTTGATGACATCCAGGTTGTGCTCGATGATAATGACCGTGTTGCCGGTGTCAACCAGCCGGCCGGTAACTGTCAGCAGCTTCCTGATGTCATCCAGGTGCAACCCGGTGGTGGGTTCGTCCAGGAAGTAAATCGTCCGGCCGGTGCTGCGTTTGCTCAGCTCCCGGGCCAGCTTGATGCGCTGGGCTTCTCCCCCGGACAGGGTGGTAGCCGGCTGACCCAGGTGAATATACCCCAGGCCGACATCTGCCAGGGTTTGCAGCTTGGCCCGGATGTTGGTGATATTTTTGAAAAATTCCATGGCCTGGTTAACCGTCATGTCCAGCACTTCGGCGATGTTTTTGCCCTTGTAGGGGACCTCCAGGGTCTCCCGGTTGTATCGCTTGCCCTTGCAGACATCACAGGCCACGAAAACATCCGGCAAAAAATGCATTTCTATTCTGATAATGCCGTCTCCGCCGCAGGCCTCGCAGCGGCCGCCCTTGACGTTGAAGCTGAAACGACCGGGCTTGTAACCCCGGGCCCGGGCTTCCGGGGTTTTGGCGAATAACTCCCGGATAAAGGTAAACACCCCGGTGTAAGTGCCGGGATTGGATCGGGGGGTCCGGCCGATGGGGGACTGGTCGATGTTGATGACCTTGTCCACCTGACGGCAGCCCCGCAGCTCGTCATGCCGACCGGCCGGTTTCCGGGAATAATAGAGCGCCTGGGCCAGAGAGCGGTAAAGAGTGTCCAGCACCAGGGTGGATTTGCCCGAACCGGAAACACCGGTAACGCAAATCAGGGTGCCCAGGGGGAAGGAGACGTTGATCTCTTTAAGATTATTCTGGGCGGCCCGGCGCAATTCCAGATACCGGTCGGATCGCCGCCGCCGCCCGGGCACGTCAATCTGCTTGCGACCGGAAAAATACTGGCCGGTCAGCGATTCCGGGTCCTTTAACAGGGCCCGCGGCGGACCGGAAAAAACCACCGCCCCGCCCTTGAGTCCGGCCCCGGGACCCATGTCGATGACGTGATCGGCCGCCATGATGGTTTCCCGGTCATGCTCCACCACCAGGACGGTGTTGCCCAGGTCGCGCATTTTTAACAGGGAGTTCAGCAGGCGCAGGTTGTCCCGCTGGTGAAGCCCGATGCTGGGTTCGTCCAGCACGTAGAGAACGCCGGTCAGCCGGGAGCCGATCTGGGTGGCCAGGCGGATGCGCTGGCTTTC
>JBKHHL010000106.1:0-9327 GCA_046539175.1 Desulfosudaceae bacterium | reverse complement strand
CTCATAAGTATTGGACAGATAAAGACGAGTGTTTTCAAACACGGGATATCCGAACCGGAGGCCTCCGCCGGTGGCTTTTTTATCGTACGAATCATAATCTATTGCCCAATCGTACAGGTCAATGCCGGCGGAAAGGGGAATATCAAACAGCCAGGGCTCGGTAAAACTCAGCCGGTACTGGGTGGTCGTCCCGCCGATTTCCGCTTGCAGGCTGAGTTTCTGTCCCCGTCCGAAGAGGTTGTCCTGGGAGATGGAGGCCGTGGCAAAAGCGTTTTCAAGGCTGCTGTACCCGCCGCCGAACGAAAATTCACCGGTGGGTTTTTCAGTGACGTCGATTTTAAGATCAATGGCATTCTGATCCGGTTTTTCCACGGTATCGACTTTGACGTTCTCAAAATAATTCAGCTGGTAAAGCCGGCTGACGCTCTTTTTAAGCCGCTGACCGCTGTACAGCTCCTGCTCGTAAACGTCAAGCTGCCGCCGGATAACCTTATCCCGGGTTTTAGTATTGCCGGTAATAATAATATTGTCAAAATAAACCGGCTCTCCCTTGGTAATCTTATAGTTAATGTCAATGGTCAGATCTTCTTCGTTTTTGGTCGTCTCAGGATAAATATCAGCGTAATAGTAGCCCTGGTCGGAATAAATGGCGTCCAGCCGGACCATATCCTGCTGGACCTGAGAACGGTTGAAGACCGACCCTTCGGCAATACTGATCTGCTCTTCCATCTCCGCTCTGCTTTTGATCAGATCTCCGCTGAGGTTCACCTCATCCACCTGATACTGCCGGCCTTCTTCAATTTCAAAAGTAATAAAAATGCCTTTGTCCCGCTCCTTTTCTTCATCCAGTTTATCCAGGTGCGCCTCTTCCTCCCCGGAAATCATCTGGTTGGATATTCCCGAAGAAGGCGGGCCGGCCTCCTCTTCCTTGCCTGTCGGTGTCTCGGAAGCGTCGGCTGAGGTGTCAGGCTCTTCTCCATAGACTATCCTGGGATCACTGATCCTGGCATCAATATAACCGTGGTTGTGATAATGGGCGGCCAGCCGGCCGAGATCCTGCTGCAACTGATCTTCCTTCAAGTCTCCGGCCGAGGTTATAATCCACAGCAGCAATCCCTTTTCAGAGGTCTTGATGATTTTTCGCAGCTCCTTATCACTGTATTTCTGATTGCCTTCAAAATTAATCTGCCGGATACGGAACTTGTCCCCCCGTTCGATGGTAAATTCCAGGTCAGCCTGGTTGTTTTCCCTGGAAATCAAGTCATAAGAAACTTTGACATTATGATAATTTTTATCTGTATATAATCTTTTAATTTTTTTGATGCTGTTATTTATTTCAACCAGATTGACAATTGATCCGCGTTTGAGATCAAGTTCCGCCAGGATTTCTTCATCTTCAAACAATAGATTCTTTTTTATGTTTATTTTCCGAACGGTCGGCCGCTCCCGGACATGAAAAGTGACGATCCGGCCTTCTTCCGTTTTCCGGGAGGTAACGCGGATATCCTCAAAATAACCCATCTCATGAATAGCCTCCAGGTCCCGGGAAAGGGTTTCCCGATCGAACAGTTCCCCCTTGCGGGTGGAGATAACCCGCTTGATGGCCTCGGCTTCAATCCGGGCATTACCCTTTACCTGAATTTCTTTGATTTGCTTTTGGCGGAACAGCCCGGCCACCATATCAGAGACAAGTTGATCAACCCTTCCATCCAGGGAATCGATGGAATCGCCGGAGACGAAAAAATGGCGTCCGGCCGCTGCGGTGGTGGTTTTCAGCAGAGTCATATCCAGGCTGAAACCCCGGCCCAGTACGGTCAGGCTTCCCCAGAGGGCGTAGTCCGCCCCTTTTTCCCGGGCCAGAGACTGCTTCCGCTCCGGGGACAGGCCGGGCAGAAACGATTCTTCGGGGGTCATCACGGTAACTCCCCGGTCTTGCAGCTTTCGCGAAAGCCTCTCGGACAAATCTTTCGCCAGTTTGTCTCGCTCGGTTTCCGGCGAATAAACGACCGGCTCAAAAAGCAACACGCTGACCTGCTCTTCTTCCGGTTCGGATTGGGCCAGAGCGGCGGACGACAACGAGCACATCAAAATAATAAGCATAAGGCCGGCCGCTACTGCCAGCCGGCCTCGTTTTTGTGGTATCATCAAGCACCTTTCAACAAATAAAAAATTTGCTAAGTCCGGACCGTCTCCCGGGCCGCCTCGTCAATTTCCTGAACGGCACCGTCAACGATGGTCATTTTTCGGGTCATCAAGCCAGCCAACTCGTGATTATGGGTCGCCACCACCAGGGTCATGGACAGCTCCTGATTCAAATCCAGCAGCAGCTCATGAACCCGTCGGCTGGTCTGTTTGTCCAGATTGCCAGTCGGCTCATCCGCCAGCAACAGCAAAGGTTTTAACACCAGGCCCCTGGCAATGGCCACCCGCTGTTGTTCGCCGCCGGAAAGTTCCGAGGGACGATGCTCCAGCCTGGCCTCCAGGCCCACCCGACCCAGCATTTCGGCGGCGGACTGCCGCGCCTTGTCAGGGTGATATCCCTTGATAAGGGCCGGCATCATGGTGTTTTCCAGAGCGTTGAATTCCGGCAGCAGGTGGTGAAACTGAAACACGAATCCAATCCTCTCATTTCGTAACCGGGCCAGCTCCAGCTCATTCAGACCGTAAACATCATGCCCGGCCAGATGGACGGTGCCGCTATCGGGCGGATCCAGGGCGCCGATAATCTGCAGAAAAGTGGACTTGCCGATGCCGGAGGCGCCCATGACGGCAATGGTTTCACCGCTGTAAATATCAAAATCCACCGCTCGCAGCACGTCAATGCGAAGCTTGTTGTTGTCATAGCCCTTGGAAAGACCGCGACCCACAAGCAGCGGCGCGGCGGCGGTTTCGGACGAAAAATCCTCTTCCGGAATATCGGGAGCGGCGCTAACCATAGCGAATCGCCTCCACCGGATTTACTTTTGAGGCCTGGCCGGCCGGGTACAAGGTGGCCAGGTAGCAGATGCCCAGGGCGGCCAGGGCGATCAGCGAAACGTCCAGCCATTCCAGCTGCACCGGCAGGGTTGTAATATAATAGACGTCGCTGGACAGCTTGATAAACTCGTATCGTTTCAACAGCAGACAGAGAACCAACCCCAGAACTACCCCGAGGCTGGTGCCGATGCCGCCGATGACCATGCCCTCGATCACGAAAATTTTTTTAATGCTCTTGCGGGTGGCGCCCATGGCTTTTAATATGCCGATCTCCTTTCTTTTGTTCATAACGATCATAATCAGAGAGCTGGCGATATTAAAGGCCGCCACCAGAATAATCAGGGTCAGAATGATAAACATGACGGTTTTTTCCAGTTTCAGCGCCGAAAACAGATTACGGTTCATGGACATCCAATCCCGGGCGTAAAATGGATAGCCCAGCCTGGCGACAATCCGGTCGGCGATGCGGTCGGCCCGGTAAATGTCGGTCACCCGGAGTTCAATGCCGCTGACGGCGTCGTCCATTTTCAGGATCCGCTGGGCCTCGGCCAGACTGACAAAGGCAAAGGCGCTATCATACTGATGCATGCCGGCCTCAAAAACACCGGTCACCTCAAACCGTTTCACCGCCGGCATGTGCCCCACCGGCGAAAGGGCGCCCATGGACAACACCAGGTAAACCATGTCCCCTTCCGTCACTCCCAGCTGGGCGGCCAATTCCTTGCCCAGAACTATGCCGGGCTGCTGCCTGTCACCGATGCCGCCGGTCGCCCGGGCGCGCAGACGGCTCTCAATGTCTTCCAGCTTTTCAAAGACAGGCATATTCTTTTCCGCCATATCCGGGTTGACCCCCTTGAGTATCCCGCCGGAAACAGCGTGCGAAGAACGAATCATGACCTGGGTCATAATGTATGGCAGGGCGGTGAGGACGTCTTCGTCGGTGACGATGTTATCAGCTATTTTCCGGTAATCACGGATGCCGCCGCCGTGCCGGGAAACCACCACGTGGGATTCCACGCCCAGGATGCGATCCTTGATATTGGATTCAAACCCGGACATGACGGCAATGACGATAATCAGCGCCGTCACCCCGATGATCACCCCGACCACCGACAGAATGGTAATCAGGGAGACAAAGGCGTTGCGCCGGGGCATCATCAAATGACGTCGGCCGATTAAGAGCTCGTAACTCATTTCAGGTTTAGGGCCTCTGCGGAATAAAAGAAATTTAAGTACGCTGCCTTCTTCGTGATTGCGCCAGCCTTGCTCTTGAACTTTTTACTTTGCCGTCCCAATTTGAAAGACTTTTTACGAGATCATCATTTTTGAATCCGGCAAAGTCCTGCTCGCCGGGGGCTAGTTATTCCCGGACGCTTTTCCGCATGTGGGGAAAGAGGATTACTTCCCGGATGGAGGGGGCGTCCGTAAGAAGCATGACCAGCCGGTCAATACCGATACCTTCACCGGCTGTCGGTGGCAGGCCGTACTCCAGGGCCTCGACATAATCTTCATCCATGTAATGAGCTTCCTCGTCGCCGGCCTGGCGGGCATTAACCTGGGTCATGAAGCGGCGGCGCTGCTCCTCGGGGTCATTAAGCTCGGAAAAACCGTTGGCGATCTCGCTGCCCCCGATAAACAACTCAAACCGGTCCACGTAGCCGGGATGGTCACGGCTGGTTTTGGAAAGCGGCGACACCTCTACCGGATAACCGGTAATAAAGGTCGGCTGTATCAGCCGTGGTTCCACCAGGACATCGAACAATTTGGTAATAATTTTGCCGATGTTGTCGACGCGGGTCAGTGGAATTCCTTTGTCCTCGGCCACGGCGCTGAGATAACCTCTGTCCCGCAGACGGTCTTCCTCCAGCCCGGCCGTGTCGCGCAAAGCCCGGCTCAGGGAAAGTCGTTGCCACGGCCCGGAAAAATCAATGGTCTGGCCCTGGTATGAAACGGCGGCGGAACCGGTCAGGTCGAAGACTACCCGGCGGAACATCTCTTCGGTCATATCCATCAACATGACGTAATCGGCGTAGGCCTGGTAAAATTCCAGCATGGTAAACTCGGGGTTATGGCGGGTGGATATGCCCTCGTTCCTGAAATTGCGATTGATTTCAAAGACCCTTTCCAGACCCCCCACGACCAGCCGTTTCAGGTACAGCTCCGGCGCGATGCGCAGAAACAGGTCCATGTCCAGAGCGTTGTGATGGGTCACAAACGGCCGGGCTTCGGCTCCGCCGGGAATCGGCTGCATCATGGGAGTCTCCACCTCCAGGAAATCCCGCTCAATCAGAAACTGCCTTATATTCTGGATGATCCGGCTGCGCTTAATGAACAGCTCCCGGGTGGATTGATTCATGACCAGATCCAGGTATCTTTTGCGGTAGCGCTTTTCCGGATCTTTCAGACCATGAAATTTTTCCGGCAGCGGCCGGGTGGCCTTGCACAACAGCTGATACTTCTCAGCCAGGATAGTCCATTCCCCGGTTCTGGTTTGAAACAGCCCGCCGCTGATTCCGATAAAATCACCCACATCAAGTTGCTTGAATACGGCGTAGGCCTCTTCCCCCAGTTTATCCTGGCGCAGGTAAGCCTGAATCGTTCCGGTCCGGTCCCGAAACCGGACGAAGGAGGATTTACCAAACCGGTTAACGGCCATGAGGCGTCCGGCCAGGCTGACCCCGTCCCCATCCTCCTCCGCCGGAGGAGCAGCATCCTGATCGATCAGGTCCATCACTTCGGCGATGGTATGAGTTACCGGAAAATTTTCGGGAAACAGGCGGATCCCCTTCTCCCGCAGGGCCTGCATCTTTTCTTTCCGGCTGGCAACTATTGAATCTGTTTTTTCCATTATTTCACCGCCGACAACTTATTAACAGCTGCCGGCCGATTGTCTGGGACTGAACACCGTCAGCCGTACCAGGTTTTAATTAAAGTTATAATCATTACAAGAAATGACGGGCGGAGTCAAGGGGAAGTTGTCAGGGGTGGGGGACTTAACCTGGATATTCCGGGAAAAGTCATGATATGTCCAACTCAAAGGACAACTCTGCGTAGCACCAGCGCGAACCGGGTACCCTGTCCGGGATTGCTGTCCAGATCCAGACGGCCATTGTAAGACTCGATCAAACGCTGGACCACGGATAGCCCCAGCCCGGTTCCACTGGACTTGGTTGTAAAAAAGGGATCGAAGATAGCATCAATGACCTCGGGCTGGATGCCACAGCCATCATCAATTATTTCCAGGCGGACGGAGCGATTTTGACCGGTATGCAGGTTGACGGTGATGGTGCCGCTCCGGCTGTCCGTGGCCTCAATGGCGTCGGCCGCGTTTAAAAGGAGATTCCATAAAATCTGGCGCAGGTATTCCGGATCCATTTCCACCCAGACATCGGCGGCGATGTTTTTCCGGCAGGAAATTTTACCCTCGGGCTGCAAGCCGGTTTCAAAAAGAGAGACGGTGTCAGATAGAATTTTAGACAGCGGGATCTGCTTGACTTTGCCTTTCTGGGGCTTGGCAAACAAAAGAAAATTGGTCACCAGAGAATTGAGCCGCTTGGCTTCCCGCTGGATAATCTTCATCAACCTGGTATTGTCAGGGCTGGCCGCGCCGCCCTCATCCAGCATTTCAATGGCTCCGGTCAGAGCGGCCAGGGGATTCTTGATTTCGTGGGCCAGGCCGGCTGCCATTTCTCCCACGGTGGCCAGCCTTTCCACCCGCTTGACATAGGTCTTCATATCGCCAAGCTCAAAGCGCGCTTTTCGTTCCTGTTCCACCAGCAGGCTGGTCAGAAAAGCCACCCCGAAACAGGCGATAATGGTAGTCACCATCTTGTAAAGCACTTGCGGACCGCTGTAAGCGGAAACGGCGAAAATGTCCTGCACGTCCAGAGGATTCAGGATTCCATAATATTCCAGGTCGATCATGATACCGTATTGAATACTGCACAGCGCCGCGATAATCATGCCGCCCCGACGGAAAAGAAAAAAACAGGCGCTGATGATAACTATCAGGTAAAGAAAGGAAAAAGCGCTGGCGAAACTGCCGGTCACAAAAACGATCAGGGTTACGGCAACCGTGTCAACCACGTGTTGCAGGTAGGTGAACAGGACCCGCCGGCGTATCAGCGGCAAAACCAGGACATAACAGATAGAAATGATCAGAAGGGCCGCGGAAATGCCATACAAAAATAAAAGTGATTGGGAATCATAGGAAAAATAACGGAGCTTGGTAAAAAAAATCGTGGATCCAAACAAAAAGAGCGCGAACAGGGCCCGGAAAAACATCAGCCACTTGAGCCGCCGTTCGAATTCTTTGTCAACCTGAATTGCCGGAGTCATAGGTAAACCGAGGGATTAAAGGCCTTGCCGGCAATTGCTGTTTTGCCTGGCAGCGATCTCCGGCGCCCTTCCAATCCTCAAAAACAGCTGATATTATTGAGGTTTAAGTCTCGGTCCGGGGCCGGGCTAACCCGGTTTTCGGAGCCGGACCGAAGACCGCTCCTTTTTCCGGAGCCAAACGGGAAACCCGCGGATCAGCCGCTGGAGATGGCCCCGGCCATCTGGAACACCGGCAGATACATGGACACCACCAGCCCACCGATAATACCGCCCAGAAAAACCATCATTAAGGGCTCAATGGCCGAAGTCAGCGCTTCCACCGCGGCATCGACCTCTTCTTCATAGAAAGCGGCGATTTTTTCCATCATGGCATCCAGGGCTCCGGTCGACTCGCCAACGGCGATCATGGAGCATACCATGGAGGGAAAGACACCGGATTCGGACAGGGGATCCGCGACCGTGCGGCCTTCAGAAATACCCGCCCGGACACGATAAATAGCATTTTCAACCACCTTGTTACCGGCGGTTTTGGCGACAATATCCAGGGCGTCCAGGATGGAGACCCCGCTGGACAACATGGTCCCCATGGTCTGGGTAAAACGGGCCACCGCGGTTTTTCGCAACAGGACGCCGATAATGGGCATTTTCAAAAAAAGGCTGTCCATGAACAACCGGCCTTTTTGGGTTTTATAAAACTGACGATAAGCGATGCCTGCCAGGATAATGGCTCCGATGATATACAGGATTTTGCTTTTCACTATTTCGCTGGCAGCCACCACCATCTGGGTCGGCACCGGCAGTTCCTGCCCGAAATCCGCGAACATCTCTTCGAAGACCGGAATAACAAAAACCAGGATTACCAGCACCACCACAATGGCGATAACTATCGTAATGAGAGGATACATCATGGCGCCCTTGATCTGACTTTTCAGCTTGGCCGCCTTCTCCAGGTAGGTGGATAAACGATGCAGAATCGCGTCCAGAATACCACCGGCTTCCCCGGCCGCAACCATATGGACAAACAGATTATCAAACTGCTGGGGGTGTTTTTTAAGAGCGTCGGCCAGGGTCAGGCCACCTTCCACGTCATCCTTGATGTTTCTGAGAATTTTCTTGAAAGTGGCATTTTCTTCCTGAGACTGAAGGATATCCAGACACTGCACAATCGGCAAGCCGGCGTCGATCATGGTGGAAAACTGACGCGCGAAAACAATAATGTCCTGCTGGCTTACTTTCGGCTGGAGAAAGCTGACATTTTCAAACAGGTCCTTGGGCTTCTTCTTAATCTTGGTAGGAGTGACGCGCATCCTCTGTAATTGGGCGCGGACCGCCTGTTCATCGGCAGCCTCCATCTCGCCCTTTTCGATTGAGTTTCTTCTTTTTCCTTCCCAGAGGTAAACCGGCATAACACCCTCCTTAATTAGTTTCCATCCACAAATGGTCTTTTTCCGCAATCTCTGCGTCAAACTGCGGGGTAGCTTGCGCGGCGTACGTCCAGTACGCCTCCGCGCAACCCCTTATTTTCCTTGATCTTGCGAAAAAAGCCTCATTTCCGGATTGGAAACACCAGATTTTGCCATCCATGTGAAAGGGATGGACACTAATTAAAGGACCATTATCATCAGACGGCTTGGTGAAAATAAAATCTGTCTGGCAACGCGCAACCGGAAACCGGATGCGGCAGCTGGCATGGCATCCGATCCTGATCTTTTTATCCGCTCCTCTCCTAATCATACCGGCCGGCGGCACCAGGCGGATCATACCTTCAGCCCCAAAACCACGGCAATATCAATACCCCCGGATCAGGGCCCCAGAAGGTCCAGACGGGACTGATCTGACAGGGTCCGTAACGCGCTGCTGACGATCCCGTTTATTTATTATAAATAAGAATATAAAAATTTACAAATAATTCCATACCACAAAACAAAATTAAAAACAATTGGCTTCAGGTTTCGCAAAAGCCGTCTTCAGTCGGGGGCTGCGTTTTTCTTCCATTCCTGGTGATCCTGTAAA